>JALVQM010000422.1 GCA_027025615.1 Desulfobacteraceae bacterium
GCTTGTAGTACACCCACCCCAATGTGTCCAGAATTGAAGCGTCTCCCGGCCTGGCCTTGAGGGCCTGCCGGGCAAGCTCTCGAGCACGTTCCAGGTCTCGGACATCGGTCTTGTGTTCAGCCAGGAGAAAAGCCAGGTTGTTTGCCGCCGGCCAAAGATTGGGTATATTGTTTAAAGCTTTTTCGTAAACCCCGATGGCCTTGTCGATCTCACCGCCCTCCTGGTACAGGTAGGCCAGGGTCAGGTAGGCGGCCACGTTGCGCGGGTTTTCAGAAATCGCCCTATCCAGATTGGCCATGGCGGCTTCTTTTTTGCCCTGCCGCAAGTACAGCAGGGCCAGGCTATTGTATGGTGCCTGCCAGGCAGGCTGCAGCTCCATGGCCTTGCGGAACTGTTTTTCGGCCGCATTGAATTCTTTCCTGAAAACATGGACCTTGCCCAGCAAATTGCAGGCAAAAGCGCTTTTCCCGTTTTGCCTGACAAGCTCCCTGCAAAACTGTAAAGCCTTACCACTCTTTTTGCCTGCCAGGTAAATCTGCACCAGGGCCGTAGCCAGCTGTGGCGAACCTGGAATTTCCTTGTGTCCATCGGCCAGAATTGCTGCTGCCTTGTCCAGTTTTTTCCGGCGCTGGTAAAACCTGGCAAGTTTCAAGTAACCAGCCGGCACCCTTGGGGCTGCCTTTATCATTTTCTTGTAAATCTTCTCGGCATCGGCATACTGTTTTGTGGCCAGCAGAAAATCGCCAAGGTCGGCCTGGGCCCGCAAATCATCTGGTTTGATAGAAACTATTTTTTCAAGCTGTGCCCGGGCCTGGTCAAAATCTTTCTCCAGGGCGTAAATTCGTGCCAGGGCCCGGCGCAGGGCTCTGCTTTGCGGGTTTTGCTCTACTGCCCGGAAAAGGGCGTCCCGGGCCAGCTTAACTTCTCCGTTTAACAGGTGGGCCTGGGCCAGGTTCAACTGGCCTGGCACAAACTGCGGCTTGTCATCAACCACCGTCCTGAACTCGGCAACCGCACTTGTTCCGTCTTTTTGCTGCAGGAAAATCAAACCCTTGACAAAATGGGCATCCACATTGCCGGGACTTTCCCTGATTACCTGGTCAGCCCAATTGCCGGCATCCTCCAGCCTGCTCTCGCTATAAGCAAGCTTAGCCAGCAACACCTTGGTTTCAATGATATTTGGATCAGCACTGTCCTTGGAAAAAGTCAGGCACTGCTCAAGCAACCTGCGCGCTTTTTCCAATTGCCCCTGTCGGCGGTAAAGCCTTGCCGTGGCAAAGTACAGTTCAAAACTATCCGGTTTGGCCTTTATGCCTTCTTCCAGGAGCCTGGCCGCTTCATCCACCTGTCCTTGACGTTGGTAGAATTCGGCAATCTGCACCCGGATTTTAACATCTTCCTGCCTGCCGGCCAGAATCCGGGTAAAAGTGTCTTTGGCCGCCTGCTTATTGCCGTTGCGCCAGTAAAGCTCGGCAAGGGCCAGCTTTAAGTTTGTTTTACCCGGGGCCTTGGCTACCACTTTTTCCAAGGTCTCGATGGCCTTGGCATCTTGACCGTTTTCTCCATATAATTTTACCAGCACAAGGTCCAAATCAATCTTGTCCGGATTGGCCGCCATTCCCTGCCGCAACACTTCTTCGGCCCGCTCAAAATCTCCCTGTGATTTGTAAATGCTTGCTTCCAGGAAATATACTTCCGGCAGGTTGATCTTCTTTGAACGAAGGCTTTCCAGGATTTCCATGGCCTGGTCCTGTTTTTTCTCGAACTTCAACACTGAAGCTTTCAATAATAATGCCTTAACATTTTGAGGATCATTTTGCAGCACCAGGTTACATTTCTCAGCGGCCTTGTCCAACTGGCGTGCGCCCAGGTACAGCTTGCCAAGGTAAATCTGGGCCTCCATTTGCTGCGGGTCCAACTCTACTGCCTTGGAAAGTATACCATAAGCCTTACGATAGTCTCGTTCTTTGTACTCCACAAGGCCCAGTAGCGTATAAGCCTTGGCAAACTTGGGATCTATCTGGATGGCGTTTTTCAACTCCAGGCGGGCCTTGACATAATCTCCCTGTTCATAGAGTTTTTTGCCCTTTTCAAAAAAGCGGGCCTTTTTTTCTTCCGGACCGCCGCAGGCAGCCAGGGAAAAAACCATGACCAGCACCAAGGCCTTATACCAATACCGGGGTATTGTCATTGCTGCTTCCTCCACCAAAAAATATTAACCTTGCAAGAAGAATAAACCTATTATTACCTGAATTTCGCCCAAATCAAAGGCTTTCTTCCTGAACCTGGTTTAACAGGATTGTATTATGGACATTTTTCTTTTGCGTTAATCTTCAAGCAAGATTGATGTATGATCCCGGATTTGGCAGCTTGCGAGTTTGCCGAAGATGCGAGGCGGAGGGCAGGCAGACGTACTCTGGTACTTCAACTGCCCTCCAACAAAGCAGATTCGGTAAAATCGCGAGCCCCTTGCGGCTTAAAATGCCTGAAGATTTATCCCCGATTGAACTTCACCTTTCAGGTGATGACACAACCGAAACAAATACATGCTTACTATGCAATAATTAAATGAAATTACTTTTGTATGCATTTGAAGTGCATAATCCGGGATTATAAGGATTTAAAAAAAACACCAGCCAGGGCCAGCATTGTGTAAACACTCAAAGTACCCAACCGGCCACGCAACTCACCTATCAGCACTTCGTAGCTGAAAAACAAGGCAATTATCTTGGCCGTAAGCAGGCCCAAATGCGTTATCTGGTCACGGATACCGGGCAAATTGGGTACCACCAGGGCAATAATAACTATCAGCACATCCATTGGAGAAGCCTTGAACCCCTTGCGGCGATGAGTAAACTTCAAGGTAAGGACGGCAAAAAAAACAGCCGCACCAAATGCCAGGTTGTAGGCCTTGACTGCTCTGGGGACCAGCCATTTGTCAACCCCAAGGTCTGCCAGGTAAACAACGTAAGGTATGGCGATGTATAAAACCATCCGCAACAGGGCTGGCAGCCATTTGTCATTGAGCCACCATATAAAGCACATGGCAATAACAACAACCAGGGATAACCATCCAATATATCCAGGTATATCTTCGGTCATCAGGCAGGTTGCCAGCATAAGGCTGGGCACCAGGATCTCAAGGGTATGGAAACAAAATTTGATCAAGGCATGCCGATCCTTGAACACCTTCAGCCGCCCCTTGACTACCTTGTCGAAACCATTCCGGTCATGCCAGCTCCAACCTTTTTCCTCGGCCAGGTGCATTACCCAAATAACCGTCCCGCAAAACAGGATGTAAAAACAGAAGAGATAAAGTTCAGAATAATAACGGAAAACGTATGCGTAAAAGGCCAGGACAAACTGCATAAGGTATATGGC
>JALVQM010000423.1 GCA_027025615.1 Desulfobacteraceae bacterium
TTTCAAAAACCATTGAAAAACCGCCCGGGTGGCAACAGGATTCTCGGCGGCCGCCCCGATGCTGATATGTTGCAAACGGGCCGGAATTTTTTCCAGAGCCATATCAAGAACCTCCAGCAAAACTCGTGGATCTTTGAACCAGCCCAGGGCCCCGGCAATCTCAAGGCGCAGATGTTCACTGTCGGTTGTTTCCATCCGGGCTATCATGTTCTCCGCCTGACCAAGGTCTCCCTCCCGGGCCCCGATCTTAAGAGCCGTTCCGGCAAGATCGGGTTCAAGCCCCTGGCCTGTGAGCCATTTTTTATAAAGGTTGATACCCTTTTCAACGGCCCTGTCATGCCCCCAATAGGCAGCATACCACAACATGCGGCTGCGCAGCATTACCTGTGGCAAGGTGTCATCCTCCCCTGGCTGCCAGCCCAGGCTATCCAGCACATCAACGGCCAGGCTGCGTCCGAGCTGCCGGACACGGCTTGTATTTTCCTCCCCGCAAATTCTGTCAATCAACCAAAGGTGCCGGGCGGCGGCGGAACAAACCAGCAAATCCGGGTTGGCCGCCGGGCGAGATGCTGATACCAAATCCAGGTATTCTTCAATGGTCAACAGCCCTTTGCGCAGGGCGGCAAAAAAATCGTCTTCCAGGGCCCAGCGGTCCACCGGCTCGAGCCTGCCTGCCGAAGCCATACCGGCCAACCTGGAACGCATAGAGGCCTGGGAGTAAAAAACCCGCAAAAAAGCGGTCCTGCCGGCATTGACCAGACAGGCCGAACACCCCGGTTCAAGTTCCAGTTCCATCTGCCGGTCTTCCATCAACATAGTGCGGCGCCCGACTTCCCGGCGGCCATCACTAAACACCATGCAAAGAGGCAGGGGCCAAATCTGTTCTTCTTCCGTGGTATCAAGATAAGTGAAGCGGGACTGGCTCAGGTGTATCCGTCCATTTCCCAACCGAACCGTAAGCATGGGATAACCCGGCTGTTCTACCCAACGACGAATCATCCCGGCAATCGGCAAGTCGGATGCTTCCTCGAAACTGTCCCACAAATCGTTGCTGGCAGCACAGTCATAAGCATGCTTTTGCAGGTAGGATCTTATACCGAGCCTGAAAGCTTCAGGTCCCATGTAACCTTCCAGCATACGCAACATGCTCCCGCCCTTGCTGTAAATTATGGGTGCTGTGGCTGTATTGATGGCCATTTGCCCATGCCCTGAGATTTCTATGGCCACGGTCTGCGGCAGTCCATCTCGCTGAAGGGCGGAGTCGACCTCACGGGAACAAAAATGGTCAAAACTTTTCCATTCCGGTTTTTCGGCCGCAACAAACTTGTATGCCAAATAGGTGGCAAAGCTTTCATTCAACCAAAGGTATTTCCAGCCTGACGGGGTAACAAGATTACCAAACCACTGGTGAACGATTTCATGGGAAATAACCTCGGCTATATAGAGCCGCGCCTCTTGGGGGGTTGTTTCAGGGTGTTCCAGCAGAAGGTTCTCGCGAAAGGTAATTGCCCCCCAGTTTTCCATGGCGCCGTACGCAAAGTCGGCCACGGCTATCAGGTCAAGTTTCGGCAGGGGATATCCGATACCGAAATACTGTTCGCAGAATTGCAAAGCCCTGGAGCCCAGCTGCAGTCCGTTTTTTACGGCCTGCTCCTGCCCGGGCAGCACCCTTGCCCGAACCCGCTGGTCATGACTTGCAATCACTGTTTCAAAAGGCCCAAGGCCCCAAAATAAAAGGTAAGTAGACATCTTTGGAGAAGGACCGAAAGAAATCTTTTTTCTCCCATCCGGCAGGGATACTTCATTTTCAATTCCGGTATTGGAAATCGCCACCACACCAGCAGGTACAACCAGCTGGAGATGAAAAACAGCCTTGGCTTCCGGTCGATCAAGGCAGGGAAATGCCTGGCGGGCATAATTTTCCTGGAACTGGGTAACGGCAAGAAAGCCCTGACGGCCGTCCTGTCGAAGGTAGCGACTACGGTAAAAACCGGTCATTTGTTTGCCGATGATCCCCCTGAAAACGATTTCCAAGTTAAATCGCCCTGATACGGTACGCGGCAATTCTACTGCCAAAAGGTCGTCAGAAGGCTGAAGCGCAAACCGGCATTCGGAATTTTCATCAAATCCCGTCATCCGGCACCCCTTTATTTCCAGATCACGACAGTCCAGATCGACCCTGGAACACTGCGCCAGGGACTCAAACAGAATCGCCACCTTGCCGTGGAAATTAAAATTTTCAAGATCGGGTTCAAGGGTCAAATCATAGCGCAACGGTCTTGGATCAATCACTGTCTGTATGTTCCTTTCAACTGCCTTGACACCCTGCCTCTTAACAGGGATAAAAGCGGCGGCCGGCTGATTGCCATTTATTCCTAAGGGTACACCCTGAAAAAGCCGGGCTTAAAACCCGCAAACTATCTGTCTGATAACCATTGACTAATCCATCATCTTTAAAACATAAGAAAAACATCAAAAGTTCAATTCCTGCAAGTCAATCTTGTAACATATGGATAAACTACAAAAAAGCAAACCCTTGCAATCTAGTTACACCTGGCGTATTGTGTAGGCAACTGTACGCTTATCGATCACAATTCAAACCCTCACGTGAAACCGGTCGCCATGGACAAAACCATCAAGATTTTAGTTGTCTGCTTTGCTGCCATCGGCATCGGCCTCTTTGCTTACCACTGGATAAACCAATGGCATAGCAAAATCCTGGACTCAGCTTTAAAACAGGAAAAGGCAGCTTGCAAGCAACAACTGGACAAGTTGCAGGCTGATATCAAGCACCTCCAGGACAAATTGGCCCAACAAGCCCCCCAGACCCCGGAAACTGATCTGAGCGCTATTTTCGGTACTGCTGTTCCCAAAAACATGGTAGAACCGGTAGTTGACTGCAAAAAAACCGCACGCCAGGTAGTCGCCTTTTTCCAGTATCTCGACCGCAAATCCTACCTAATCTGGCCTGATATTAACATGCGTGCCGAAGCCCTTTTTGAAGAGCTGTTTAAGAAACTGGCCGCTAATCCTCCAACCAACGTTGGAGAAATGGACGATCTCTACAGCCTGGTCAAAAATGTTACTCACTTTTACAGAGTGCTGGGCAAGGATCGTATCGATCTGCTCAAAGAAATCCTAAAAAGTGAAAAATCGGTCATAGAACCTGCCATAGCCGTGCTTTATAACTGGCTGGTTTATTGCAATGGTGGTATGCCGGCCAGCACGGAGGAGGAAATTCTCAAGACGCTGTATCAGTATGCCGGCTATTTTCTCAATACCCTGGGCGGACGGAGCTATTTATTACGACGTGATTCCAAATTACGCATGCTGATAAATTATTACAGCTTACTGGTCATAGACAAAGCCAACGATTCCA
>JALVQM010000424.1 GCA_027025615.1 Desulfobacteraceae bacterium
AATGTGTTAAGGAGGCAGAACTTTTACGTGATTGCGTGCATGCGGTGAATGTAACCGATAATCAATCTGCGGTAATGCGCCTTGGGTCGATGTTTGCAAGTGTGGGTTTGAAAAACAGAGGCATCGAACCCATATATCAGCTCACCTGCCGTGATCGCAACCGTATAGCCTTGCAATCTGATTTGTTGACAGCCTATTCATTCGGCATTGATAATGTTTTGCTGCTTACCGGAGATCATATTCAACTCGGTGATCACAAGGAAGCCAAGCCGGTCTTCGATCTGGACTCTGTCCAGTTGATCAAAATGGCACGTCGGCTGGTGGAAGGTTATGACTTGACCGGCAACCGGCTGGAAAACGCAATCGACATGGCTCTTGGAGCGGTGGTTAATCCGAATTTCGAACCCCTTGAGCTTCAGTTGCTGAAGATGAAAAAGAAGGTTGATGCAGGGGCCGAATTTTTCCAAACACAGGCTGTTTATGACGAGGCCGTAATGGAACATTTTATCAACCTGGCGGGAAAATTCAACCGTCCTATTCAGCTGGGAGTGGTGGTATTAAAATCTCCCCAAATGGGAAATTTCATGAATAAAAACGTTTCCGGTATTACAGTACCGCAGAGCTGGATAGACGAAATTGGAAGCGTTGACAAGGCTGATAGAAAGAAAAAAGCTGCAGAAATGATGGGCCGTTTTATCGGAAAGGTAAAGCACTTGGTCCAGGGGGTTCATATAATGCCGCTCGGGTGGGCCGATATTGTTCCGGAAATACTCCAATATGCCGAAATAGAAGCAAAGCTTGCCGCCTGATCCTGACCCTTCTGCCAGGCAGAAACCTCCCTTGCCCGGCAAAGATTAGTCAGGTTCTGAAATAGGTGGATCGACACCTCACCCTGTCCTGAGGGGAGACGGAATTTCCGTTTCCCCTTTTTTATTATTATCCCCTTAGTCTCCCAGAAGTACCCTGGGAAGCCAGGTTATCGATTCCGGTACCATGCAGATTATTGTAAGACCGATAAGCTGAATTATCACAAAAGGTATGATTCCCTTATAAAGATCTATTGTTTGTACCTCGGGTGGGCAGACGCCCTTCAAATAAAACAATGAGAAGCCGAAAGGTGGTGTAAGAAAAGAAGTCTGCAGGTTGACAGCAATCAGTACCGCCAGCCAGAGGGGGTTTACTCCCATGGAAATCATGATTGGCGCTAATACAGGCACGTGGATAAAGGTGATTTCGATAAAATCCAGGAAAAAGCCGGCTATAAAGATGATGCTCATTACGATTAGCAGAATGCCCCATTTGCCGAAAGGTAGTGACTGGATAAGCTCACGCACCAGAGAATCACCGTCCAGCCCCCTGAACACCAGGCCCAGGGTAGTTGCACCTACCAGGATGATGAAAACCATACAGGTTAAAATGGTGGTGGTGTGCATAACGTCTTTGACGATCTGGTAGTTGAATTTACCGTGAATGATGGTCAGGATAGTGGCTCCCACGGCTCCCACCGAGGCGGCTTCAGTGGGCGAGGCAATCCCTGCAAATATGGAGCCCAGGACAGCAAGCATCAAAAACAATGGAGGAATTAGAGCCCGAAAAACCCTTTTCCACAGTTCCTTGCGGGAAAATGCGTCAATTTCTTCCTTGGGTATTGGAGGAGCCCATTCGGGTTTCACATTGGCAATAATAAAGATGTAAAGCATGTATAAGGCCACCAGGATCATTCCTGGAATTATAGCTCCAATGAAAAGGTCGCCTACAGGCACGTTAATTATATCACCCAGCAAAACCAGGATGATGCTTGGCGGTATGATCTGCCCCAAGGTTCCCGAGGCGGCGACTGTCCCTGTGGTCAGGGCCTTGTTGTATTTTCGGTGGAGCATGGTTGGCACCGAGAGCAGGCCCATTGTTACCACAGTTGCGCCCACGATTCCGGTGGAAGCTCCCATCAGCGCACCCACAAATACAACGGACATGGCAAGCCCGCCCCGCACCTTGGCAAAAACAAGGGCCATTGTTTCAAGCAACTCTTCAGCAATGCCGGATTTTTCAAGCATTACTCCCATGTAGATAAAAAGAGGGACTGCCAGCAGGGTGAAGTTTGTCATGGTTCCCCATATTCGCAGCGGGAGCAGGTTGAAAAAATCGAAACCAAAGCCCATGATGCCGAAAAACAGCGAAACACCGCCAATGGTAAAGGCCACCGGGTAACCAAGCAGCAGCAGGGCAAAGACAGCCGTGAACATTATAAGCGGCATAAATTCATGGATCAGTTCAGTCATGTTAGCGTCCCTCCTGCTTCTTTTGGTCAACTAGAAAAACCAGGGCTTTTACACCTTCGGCTATGCCTTGAAGCAAAACAAGAAAAAAGCCAAGGGGGATCATTGATTTAAGGACGTAACGGGCCGGAAGACCTCCAGGGTCTGGTGACATCTCCCGTACGGCCCAGGAGTTGGAGATAAAACCCCATGTGGCGTATATTACTATCAGGCAGAAAGGAATGAGCAAAAAAATGGAGCCAAAAAGATTTATCCATGCCTTGGCCCTTTCTCCCAGACGGGTATAGATAATATCGACCCTGACATGGCCGTCCTGTTTGAGGGTGTACGCAGCGCCGATCAAGAATATCACCGAAAAAATGTGCCATTCCAGCTCCTGAAGGGCAATGTGGCCTTTCTTGAAAGCATAACGCATGATTGTGTCATAGAACACATTGAGCACCAACAAAGTCGTCAACCAGCCGACGAGTATGCCGATTTTATCATTTAGATAGTCGATTACCGCAACATATTTACGCAACAGGTTCATTGCTGAATCTCCTTCATTTTGTTTAAAGCATACAAATTAACCCGACAGATTAATTCCATCCATGAGAATAAGTCAAGTATTATCCTGGTATGCTAGGAGAAAACAAAAAGAGCTTGGTCATCAATGGTTGGAGATGCAGTATATACGCAAAAATATGCCGGGCCTTGGCTGATAAACAGCCGGCCCGGTCTTTAATTGGTTTGCTGGGCTCTTAAATGCGCGGTTTTTTGCTAAAAGTGCCGAAACCGGCAAATACCAATGTGGCTTATTGAATCGTCCCGATATTGTATTGTTGGTGATGCCATTAAAGGTGTTGCATGGCGATTTTCAAATGCTCCAGCCATATGGCTACCATATTGTCAAATTCAGCTGTCCCCTTAAGTATCGGTATGCATTTTACCCCTGACTTGGTTATAATAGATTTCCATGAATCAGGCTCCTCACCGGCCATATCATTTTTCGCATGGTCTCCGGCAACCGACATAAAGGGCATCAGATAAGCTTTTTTAATATGTTTACTTTTTAGCCATTCTACGACTTCTTCTATGCTTGGCCAACCCTCAACTGTACCGA
>JALVQM010000425.1 GCA_027025615.1 Desulfobacteraceae bacterium
CCCGGCACCGGTGAGCGGAACACCATTCTGGTTCCTGCAACCGGATGCTCAAATTTCAGTTGCCATGCATGCAGTAATTGGCGAGCTGCATCAAGTCCGGACTTGCGCCTGAACCCATAGACCTGATCGCCCACCACCGGGTGGCCCATAGCCTTGCAGTGAACTCTTATCTGATGGGTACGTCCCGTCTTTAAGTCGAGCTCAAGCAGGGTTGCCTGCCGGTAGACACGCCTTACCCGCCAAAAGGTCAAGGCTGTTCTGGCTGACGTGGAAATGGTCGCCATTTTTTTACGATCCACCGGGTGACGGCCGATGGGAAAGTCTACCTGGCCTCTTTTTTCTTTCAGTCTGCCATGGACCAGTGCCAGATATTTTTTGTCTATCTGGCGTTTTTTGAATTTTTCTCCAAGCACCTGGTGAGCACGAACTGTTTTGGCCACCACCAGTAGACCCGAAGTGTCTTTATCCAGCCTGTGTACAATACCAGGTCTGCCACCCGGGCCAACTCCGTCAACTTCCGGGCAATGCAGCAGCAATCCATTGACCAGGGTATTGGTTGTGTGTCCCGGTGCCGGATGAACAACCACTCCTGGAGGTTTGTCCACGACAAGGATATCATGATCTTCATAAATTACCCGAAAAGGAATCGGTAAAGCAGGCAGGATATCCGGCATTGATGGCTCGCAGGTATCTTTCAGCAGAATTTTATCGCCTGCTTTTAGCCTATAAGCTGGTTTGCTTTTTCTGCCGTTTACCAGGCAGCCGCCGCTTTCTATCAGTCTGGCAGCCGACGACCTGGAAAGCAGGTCAATCCGGGCCGCCAGATAAACGTCTAGTCGCAGCCCGGCATCAATGGTTTGCGGCTCTAATTGCCGGAGAAAATTTTCGGCCATGGGGGCGTTAATTTACTTGGGAAAAGATAATATAAGCGGGAACCAGGAAAGCGGCCTTATTCTCTGGCCGCAAAAATTGCTTCTATTTCTGCAACGACCTCTTTTTCGTCGGCCTCTTTAGCGGTTGACAGTTCTTTTACCAGCAGGTTTTGAGCGGTATCGTAAAGCTTTCTTTCACCGAAAGACAGATCTTTGGTGTTTTTCAAAAGGGAAAGATCTCTGAAAACTTCGGCAACCTCGAACAAAGAACCTGTTTTAATCTTGTCCATGTATTCCCGGTAACGCCGATTCCAGGTCTGGTTGTCAATTGTGAAATCACGCTTTGAACGCATGATATCGAAAACCTTGGGAATGTCTTCCTGGCTGATTATATCCCTGAGCCCAACCGAATCGACATTCATGGTCGGGATCATGATCACCATGCCATTTTCGATTATTTTCATGATATAGAAATCATGCTTTTCACCGTTGACAACCCGGCTCTCAATGGCCTCTATGCGTCCCACGCCGTGGGCGGGATAAACCGCCAAATCGCCGATCTGGAACTTTGTGATCTGGTCTTTGTCTGTCATGCTGTCCCCGAATTACATAAAAATAATACGCAAAATTGCTTAACAAAATGTAAATATATCACCGTCACCCTTTCTTTTCAACGAAAAAAGGGCCGCCGCCCCTAAGGGGCAACGACCCTTGTTATCTACAAACCTTCTTCAGTTGTGATTACAGCAGGAACGGTACCATCAGCAGGGCAACCACGTTGAGAATCTTGATCATCGGGTTGACAGCCGGACCAGCGGTATCCTTGTAGGGGTCGCCTACGGTGTCACCGGTGACCGCGGCCTTGTGGGCATCGGAACCCTTGCCGCCCAGATGGCCGTCTTCGATATACTTCTTGGCATTATCCCATGCAGCTCCACCTGTTGTCATGGAAATGGCCACGAAAAGACCGGTTACGATGGAACCGATTAACAGTCCGCCGAGAGCCACCTTGCCAAGGAAGAAACCAACCAGCAGTGGTGCTGCCACTGGCAGCAGGGCCGGGATCAACATCTCCTTGAGGGCGAACTTTGTAACGATGTCAACACAGGTTCCGTAATCCGGTTTGGCGGTACCTTCCATGATCCCCGGAATTTCGCGGAACTGGCGACGAACTTCCTCGACCACGGCGCCACCTGCATTACCGACCGCCTTCATACAAATAGAGGCGAACAGGTAAGGCAGAAGACCTCCGATGAACAGACCGATAACCACGTCCACCTGGCTCAGGTCAAAGGAAATACCCTTGCCATCGCCACCCCGAATCTGGAATTCAAATACGTAGCAGGCAAACAGGACCAGGGCTGCCAGGCCGGCGGAACCGATAGCGTAGCCTTTGGTCACAGCCTTGGTGGTGTTGCCGACAGCATCCAGAGGATCGGTAACAGCGCGAACGCTTTCTTCCATCTCGGCCATTTCAGCAATACCGCCGGCATTGTCGGTGATAGGACCGTAAGCATCAATAGCGATAACCATACCTGTCATTGACAACATTGCCATGGCGGCGGTGGCAATACCGTACAGGCCAGCCATTGCGTGCGCGATGTAAATACCAACGCAGATGGCCAGAACCGGCAAGGCAGTGGCCTGCATACTAACTGCCAGACCGGCAATGATATTGGTGGCATGACCGGTTGTGGAAGCATCGGCCACTGATTTTACCGGACCATAAATACCAGTGTAATACTCGGTGATGATAACGATAACAACCGTCAGAACGATACCCACCAAGGCCGAGTAGAAAATATCTGTACCGTTGATTTCACCCAGTCCGACAATCATCTTCTGGGTAATATAGTAAAAAGCAACCGAGGCTATAATTGCAGAACCGAACATGCCTTTATATAGGGCGCCCATGATGTATTCGCTTTTGCCCAGGCGGACGAAAAAGGCCGCTATGATGGAGGCAATAATGGAAACGGCACCAAGTACCAGCGGAAATTCGGTTGCGATAGGAACCTTGGGAAAGAGCAGGTGTCCGATCAACATGGCTGCAACCGCGGTAACCGCATAGGTCTCGAACAAGTCGGCAGCCATACCGGCACAGTCACCCACGTTGTCACCGACGTTGTCGGCGATGACAGCCGGGTTACGGGGATCGTCTTCGGGAATACCGGCTTCAACCTTGCCAACCAGGTCGGCGCCAACATCGGCGCCCTTGGTGAAAATACCACCACCAAGACGGGCAAAGATGGAAATCAAGCTACCGCCAAATCCGAGTGCCACCAGCGGCACTACTTCATGCACCACGGTGTAGTAACCGGCAACTGCGGTCAGGGCCAGACCGGCGACCATCATACCGGTAACCGAACCGCCTTTAAAAGCCAAACCGAGGGCTTTTGACAGCCCGCCCCGGGCAGCTTCAGCCACCCGAACGTTGGCCAGGACCGAAACCCGCATTCCGATGTAACCGGCCGCATAAGAAGCCGAGGCGCCTACGAGAAATCCGATGGCAGTCTTGGCATCCATGGCAAAGAATATGATGATAAAAATGATCGCGCCGGCGATGGCCACGCTTTTCAGCTGACGGTTAAGGTAAGCGATTGCGCCTTCCTTGATGGCACCGGCAATCTCCTGCATCCGTTCATTACCGGCCGGGGCACCTTTAACGATACCCGCGATGATAATCGCATAAAGCACACCAGCAACACCGACCAGCGTACAAATCAAGGGAATATTGCTCATTACGACGTCCATTCTTTCCTCCATTCGATGATTGACATTGGTTCTACGTTTTCCGATTGAACCTGTTCATGCCTGCTTTGGTGCCTTCGGAAAGGACGGTCAGAACGGCATCCCGAGCCTTTGCAACCATCTGGTCCAGTTGGGCCTGTTCATCCGGGCCCAAGCGTTGCAGCACATAATCAGCTACATCGACATTGTCCTCCGGACGACCGATTCCCACCCGGATCCGTGTAAAATCACCTGTGCCCAGGGCCGCAATGATCGACCTTATCCCTTTGTGTCCTCCATCCCCCCCTTTCTCTTTGATTTTTATCCTGTTACAATTTAGGTCAACATCATCATGAATGACCAATATAGCTTTAGTTGGTATCCTGAAAAAATGGGTAAGCTTCTGTACTGCAGCCCCTGAAAGATTCATGAAAGTCTGGGGCTTGGCAAGGATAACCTGCCTGCCTGCCAGAATTCCCCTGCCGAATTCAGCATCGAATTTATGCCGGTCAAGCCCTATGCCGGCATCATCAGCCAGGCTGTCCACCACCATAAAACCGACATTGTGCCGGGTGGCAAGGTAACGTGGTCCGGGATTGCCCAGACCCACTACCAGCCAAGGCCCTTGCCCGATCTTATTTACTGCCAATTCGTTCATGCCTCATGCCACTGGCTGGTTTAGCTGCCCCAGCGGGCAGTCCGCGATCAGGGCACTATTGGCCATCGGCTTCTTCTGTGGTCTCTTCAGCCTCGGCAGCCTCTTCCAGTTCGCCTTCTTCTTCCTCTTCTTCTGCTTCTGCTTCCACCTTCGGGCTCAAAATGGTCAGGACCGTGAAGTTGACTTCTGCCGGAATTTCAACATCACTTTCCAGGGGAATATCCTTGACATGCAAAGAGTCCCCCAGGTCTAAATCAGAAATATCAACGGTAATTGCATCCGGGATATGGCCGGGATAACACAAAACCTCCAGCTCACGCCGAATGACCTGCAACATACCGCCCAGTTCAACGCCCTTGGCCTTGCCGGTGGTTATAACCGGTACGTTGACCCGTACCTTGCGCTGCATATCTACAGCGTAAAAATCCACATGCAGAATATCCCCGCTGACCGGATGGGTTTGCAGGTCTTTTACCATGGCTGCCTTGGCCTGCTTGCCGTCATCGATGGAAAGCTTGTAGAGGGATCTTCCCACAGCACCTTTTTTAACCGTGGTTTCCAATTCCTTTTTGTCGACACTGAGCATCAACGGCTCAGTGTCCCGACCATACAAGATAGCCGGAATACGGCCGCTGCGTCGCATACTGCGGGCCGGGCCATTGCCTTTGGTTGTACGGGTTGTCGCCTTTATTTCTAATGTACTCAAGAGCTTTTCCTCCTTAATGAATTTATACAAACAGCGATGTCACCGAGTCACCCCGGTAACTGCGGATAATAGCTTCTCCCACCAGGCCGGCTATGGATAATACCTTGAGTTTGTCTGAAGCTGCAGCCTTGGACTGCAAAGGGATAGTGTCGGTTGTAGCCAGGGTGGTGAGACTGCAATTTTCAATCCTGTCCAGGGCCGGTCCGGACAATACCGGGTGAGTGCAACAAGCGTGCACTTCCTTGGCACCTTTTTCCACAAGCGCGTTGGCCGCTTCGGTCAGGGTTCCGGCCGTATCCACCATGTCATCCAGGACCAGGGCAACCTTGTCCTGAACGTCACCGATAACCGCCATGGCCTTGGCTTCATTGGGAGCCGAACGCCGCTTGTCGATGATAGCCAGGCCGGCCTCGAGACGCTTGGCAAAAGCCCGCGCCCTTTCGACACCACCGGCGTCGGGCGAAACGATGACCAGATCATGGCCAAAATTGGAGCGGATATAATCAAGTAAAACAGGAGCGGCGAAAAGGTTATCCACCGGGATATTGAAAAAGCCCTGGATCTGTCCGGCATGCAAATCCATGGTAATGATCCTGGTAGCACCGGCTGTAGTAAGCAAATCGGCAATCAACTTGGCGCTGATGGGTACCCGCGGGGCAACTTTTTTATCCTGCCGGGCGTAACCGTAATAGGGAATCACAGCCGTAATTTTACGGGCCGAAGCCCTTTTCATGGCATCTATCATCAGCAGCAGTTCGACCAGGTGGTCATTTACCGGGTAGCAGGTCGACTGAATGATGAAAACATCTTTTGTACGTACATTGTCTTCAATTTCGATCTGGACCTCGCCATCACTGAATGTGGTAACCTTGGCTCCGCCCAGGGGCATATTCAGGTAATCACAAATTCTTTGGGCCAGTTGGAGATTGGAATTGCCTGAAAAAATCCAGAAATCATTTAAAGTTCTGCTTGCCACGATCTTTCGCTGCTCCTGAAATTTAGCAATTAATGGTGACCACCCGGCAGTATCTCCTGGGCCTTCCCTTGGCCTGGCCAAGCCCCGGGTGGTTTTTCATCCGTACCACTAGATTGGCTGGGGCGGGAGGATTCGAACCTCCGAATGCAGGAACCAAAATCCTGTGTCTTACCACTTGACGACGCCCCAGCAAAAGTGAATACCACTTTACCAGGATTCTCAACCACACCCGGCTGGAAATTTCAGCTGTCAGCCCGGTGCTAAACAAGCAACTTACCGACGAATACCTGCCACCCAGACCGGCGCTTCAGGGCCCCGGCCACCTTCCGGGCTTCCTGCTCCACGGCAAACAGCCCGAAGACGGCAGAACCACTGCCGCTCATTCGGACATTACCGGCACCTTGATTGATCAAGGCCTCCATGGCCTCAGCCACTGCTGGGTAACGGACCAAAGTCACTTCTTCAAGATCATTGCCGAGGCGGCAAAAATCACGAATTTCAAAGCCATCAAAATGATGATATTTAAGGCGTTCTGGTATTTTTGTCAATCCCAAATTCAGATTTTTAAAGACCTCTGCGGTGGAAACCATAACCTGCGGATATAGGATTAACAAGGATTGGGGCTTCAATCCAACCACGGGAGTCAAATACTCTCCGATGCCCGTGGCAAAGCAGGGAGCGTCTTCGATAAAAAAAGGCACATCAGCTCCCAGCTCCAAAGCCATGGCCTGCAATTTGTCTTTTTTAAAGGGAAAACCAAAAGCCTGGTTGAGTGCTCTCAAAACAGCTGCCGCGTCGCTGCTGCCGCCACCAAGCCCCGCCCCGACGGGAATTTTTTTATCCAGACGTATGGATACCGCCCCCAGGCGTTGATCGGTAAATTTTGAAAGGTTCCTGGCAAACAGGTCGGCTGCTTTCCAAACCAGGTTAGCCTTGCCGGGTGGAACCTGTGGATGATCGCACTGTACCTGAATACCGCTGCCGGAAAATTCAAAAACCAGTTCGTCGTACCAATTCACCGGGCACATCAGGGTTTGGAGAAGATGGTAGCCATCGGCCCGTTGGCCAACCACCTTCAAAAACAGGTTGACCTTGGCTGGCGCCAAAGCCCTGAAATTGATATCTCCTGCATTCAATTCATGTGGTCTCTTTTACATAGAGCATGCGCAATTCATAGATGATGTTTTTCAGGATGTTCTCTTCATCAGAAGAAAGGTTGCCCCTGGTTTTTTCCTCGAGCATGGCCAGAATATCTATGGTCTGCTTGGCCAAAGGCAGGTTCCTGCCTTTCTGGCCGGTGGCGGGGTCTTCGATCAGCCCGAGTTGAACCAGGGCTGAGGAATTCAGGGACAGAATGAATGTGGAAAAATCAATTTTCGGCAATCGGCATTCCATTTTTTCCTCCTCGGGAACCAGGGACCTGTCCCATCAAAACTCCAGCGGGATAACGGATTTTACAGTCCGCAACCCCCGCAATTCCTCGATTACAGAATCTGGAATGGGAGTATCGGTGGTCAGGAAAATTATATTGCGATCACCTTCTTCTTCCTGGCCTACCTGCATCCGGCCAATATTCAGGTTGTGCCTGCCCAGGGTTGTTCCAATTTCACCAATTGAACCCGGTACGTCATGGTTGTGGATCAAGGCCATGTGACCTGAAGGTATCATTTCCAGGCGGAACTTGTTGATCTTGACAATGCGGGGATCCTGTTTGCCAAAAAGAGTCCCTGAAACGACATTTTCCATCTCGGTAGTCACCACCTTGGCTGTCAGCAGGTTGAGGTAATCCTCTGATTCTGAGCTGGCAGACTCGGAAATCTTGATGCCCCTGTCCTTGGCCAGGACCTGGGCATTAACGAAATTTACCACGTCCTTGACCATGGGGGTCAACAGACCTTTGATCAAGGCAGTTGTTACCGGAGTCATGTCAAGATCCTGGAAATCGCCATTGTACTCGATAACAACTTCTTTGGGCGGCCCCTGGATCATCTGTGCCTGCAGCAGCCCCATCTGCTCGGCCAGGGCCAGGTAAGGTCCGATTTTCTTTAGCAGCTCGCCGGTAACCGACGGCACGTTGACGGCATTGACCACGGTACCGTTCTTGAGGTAATCGATGATCTGCTCGGCAACCATCAGGGCCACGTTGGTCTGGGCCTCGAGGGTGGAAGCCCCCAAGTGAGGAGTACAGACAACCCGGTCAAGCTCCAGGAGGGGGATCAACCCCGGCGGCTCGGTGGTAAAAACATCCAGGGCAGCCCCGGCGACCTTACCTGAAACAAGGGCTTCATACAGATCGTCTTCAACCACTATCCCGCCTCGGGCGCAGTTGATCAACATCACGCCGTCCTTCATTTTGGCAATAGCTTCCTTGTTGATCAGGCCCAGGGTGCTCTTCATCTTGGGCACATGGATCGTGATGTAATCCGAGCGGCTCAGCAGTTGGTCGAAGGTAACACTTTCAAAGCCGGCCTTTTCAACCTTTTCCGGGGTAACAAAGGGATCGTGTACGATGACCCGCATCTTCAGCCCCCGGGCCCGGTCAGCTACAATCGACCCTATTTTCCCGAAACCGACCACCCCCAGGGTCTTGTTATACACTTCCCGGCCCTGTAGTTTCTTTTTGTCCCAACGGCCGGCTTTAAGGGACATGGTACCGGCTGGTATATTGCGGCTCAAAGCCAGCATCATGGCAATGGCGTGTTCCGCGGTAGTTACCACGTTGCCGGTGGGCGTGTTCATGACAACGATACCCCGCTTGGTGGCTGCCGGGATATCCACGTTATCCAATCCGATGCCCGCCCGGCCTACAACTTTGAGGTTTTCCGCAGCCTCCAGCAAATCTTCGGTCACCTTGGTTGCGCTGCGAATGACCAGGGCATCGTAAGAACCGATTTTTTCCTTGAGCTGCTCCGGTGACAAGCCGGTATCCACGTCGACCTCTATCCCTCCGGCCTGGTTAAACATATCAATTCCCACCTGTCCAATGTTGTCACTGATCAATACCTTCATAACTTTCACCTCTTTGTGCAAATTGTGATCACTAACCAGTGCCACCGCAGCCAAACCAAAGCCCGGGTGGATTTGGATCTTGCCTGTTTCTTTCATGTTTCGCAATACCGGTCAGCAGGCAGGCGGCCGAAATCATCTCAATGGCTTACCTGGAGCAGGATCGGCCCATTGCGGATCGCGCAATATTAAATAAATTGAGGCGGCGATTCAACCCTAAAGTATTTTATTAACAAGGCCTGTTGACCTTAAAACTTCGGTCTGTTATCAGCTGCTCTTTGTCAATCAGCAGGTCAGGCGACATTTTTTTGGGTTTTCACCATTAGGAGTTCATAATCATGCTCATCACCGAAATACTGGCACGTAACGCGCGGATGTATCCCGACCAGGTGGCCCTGGTTGAAAGAGACCCTGCACAGGCCAGGCGTACCGAACTTACATGGAATCAATTCGCCTGCAATGCCAACCGGTTGTCACAGGCCCTGCTGGCCAGGGGAATAACCAGGGGCGAGCGGGTAGTTCTCCTGATGACCAACTGTCTCGACTGGCTGCCGATTTATTTCGGCATCCTGGCCACCGGAGCCTGGGCCGTGCCCTTGAATTTCAGGTTCACCGCCGACACCATTGCACAGTGCGCGGCCACTGCCCAGGCCAGAGTTATTATTTTCGGCCCTGAATTCATCAGGCGCATCGACTCTGTCAAAGACAGGCTGGATCGACATGCAAGCCACTACATTTTTGCCGGTCCGGAAGACCAATGTCCGCAGTATGCCGAGCTTTACTCGAAGCTGATCGCAGCTCATAGCCCTGAGCCGCCCAAGGTAACACTCCAGCTTGCCGATGAAGCCGCCTTGTACTTCACCTCCGGTACTACCGGCAAGCCCAAGGCCGTTTTGTTAACCCAGCGTAACCTGGAATCTGCCTGTTACGTTGAAAACAACCACCACAGAATAACCCATGGAGACAACTTCCTCTGTATCCCTCCTCTTTACCATACCGGCGCAAAAATGCACTGGTTCGGCAACCTGCTCGTAGGCGCCAGGGCGGTAATCCTTAAAGGTGTCGAGCCGCGCTGGATCCTTGAGGCCATTTCCGAGGAGCAGGTCACAGTAGTTTGG
>JALVQM010000426.1 GCA_027025615.1 Desulfobacteraceae bacterium
TGCCCAGAAAACAAATATTCCAATAAATATTACCCTCCTTTACGAAGCCCTTCGGCTTTACAAAGAAGCTGCCAATGAAAGTATTCGGGAAGCTGATCATAAAATACGACGCAAAAGGGCTCTCCACTGGACCTTGACACAGTATATTTCATTGAAATTCATACTGTTTGGCCATTTTGACAAAAAGGCTTGGTATGCAGCCAGATATGCAGCGGAAGTGGAGACAAAGTTAGGCGAAACCGGTAGCAAGGTTCAGCTGTGGGCATGCAGTAGTGCCGCTGAACTATATTTTTTAAAATACGCCTCTCTTTGCAGCGCAACAAAAACGAGGGGCAAGGCAATTGAAAAGGACGCCCGGGAAACAACATCTCGAGCCATGGGAGAAAGTCAAGACGACAAAAAGAAATACCTGGAAAAGGCAAAAAAATTGGCCTGCGAAATTTTTAAATATGACAAGGATAGACTACTTGCGGACTCCACGAGAAGACAATTTGAGAGATATGCCTATTGGTGGAGTGAGCGGACACCTCTCTGCCAGGAGCCTGGTAATAAACAGCGTTATAAACTACTCGACGAATCTAAGGCATTTGCAGAGGATTTAATTCATATCCTGAGTGATTATCCCACCTCTTGTTCAGACAGATAGGTGTTTTAACTTGACACGTTACTACCTGATACGTTTGGCAATTTTAAAAACCCGGTGCAGGTCAAATAGCGCGGGATCACCAAAGCGGCCAGCAACACCATACAATCTTCCTTCTCTTGCCAGGGGTGCAAATAGATCCAGAAAATTTTCACGAACACCACCTGGCTTATCGATTTCCGGATTAACCACGTAGACTTTTGGAAGATGCGGGTTATCGGCCAGGGAGAGAGCTAAAAAGTGTCGGAAGTAGAGATCGGTTTTGGGTAGAGAGTAACCGATAAAAACGATACGCCGAACATGTTGTAGCCCTTGGCTGATATGCCCCCATTGGGCTTCGTACGCTGGTTTGGTGGCCTGCTTGCGCCAAGTTGGCGGGACTATTTCCATATATTCTCCATTTCGAATTCGAAATGAATCATCGGGTGGATCTGGTGGGTTTATGTGATACACCAAACGGGTATTTATCCAAGCATCATTTTTGTCATTTTCAGGATAAAGCTTGAATCCAATCTTGTTGAAATATTTGTCAATTATACCCGGATTCTCCCGGGGGCTCACGATCTCTTTTTTATCAATCCAGTTTATCCCCCCATGAGGACGAGCCAAGCGGGGTACAATATGGTAATCCAACTTTCCCTTTTTTTTTCTACCATACCAAGGCAACCATAATTGGTTATTGTTGTTGCAGAAATAGTGTCTCCACCAAGGCAAACCAAATTTTGTTTTACTTTTTTCTCTAAGGCAGCTCCAAAGAAATAACGCACGGTCCAAGGCTAAATCCCAGTTGAATTGGATAAAAAGTGGGTATCTACCATCTCGATCCTGAAAAGAAGCAAGGCTTAGATAAGCCATAAGATTAGCCCAGCGGGAGCCTTGATTACTGTGTATAATTGTTTCAGTAAAGCTTTCTCTCTTTATTTCAGCAAGTAGTTCAAGATCGGAGGGAAAATGCTCCCGTTTTGTCAAAAACTCTTTACCTGCCGGCTCAGCAAGGGAAAAGATGGCGCGATTGAGTGCTTGTTTGACTCCAAGAGGTTTAAGTCCTCCTGGTGCCTTAAACCCGTACCATTCTTCTGAAGATGGTTTTCCAGCAGCCCGCCACAGATCTTCATCCATGTCGGCCATGCCATACAACTCCTCAATATTCAGTAAATCTGCCCGGACATACGCTGCCGCCCCTTTAATCCTGGTAATGAAAGCCTGGATAGCGATCAAATCCTCACGTGACTTGTCATAAAAATCTGGTCGGGCAAGTTTATCAATAAGTGTATCGAGAAAACCTGCCAACGGGGGAATCCCAAGGCCTACCGAACAGCCACTACCTACAACGATTGCAGTATTTGGCCCTTTATCATCACTCATCGCATATTCCCCGCTTCCCCAAACAAGTGTTCAACCCAGGCAATGCCTTCTGCACCTAAACCATAAGCAAAGGGGCGCATATCGTGAGCTGCGCCTCGCATCTTCATAATTCTCAAATAACGGACCACGTCGCCTGATGGATAGGCATGATAATTCAACTGGATAACGCCTGATGCTAAATATCGTTCTTCCTTGCCTAAAAATAACGGTTGGCCGCCGAGAGTCTTAACCGTATCATGTTCCGCTTCACATGCCATGAACGTAGTGACATTATATTCTTCCAACCATCGCACGAGGTTCAAGATATGAAGGCGACGCCCGGATGTAGACGGCTCTAGAGGAGAGCTTTCGTCGAAGGGAGTCATCAAGGCACTGAGAGAATCAATGGCGAGAATTCGGTGCTTGAATTCGGGAAACCGTACAAATAGCTCCGCCAGGAGGTCCTTGAGCAGCCGTACCCGCTTGAATGGATCAGGAATAGGGCGGGTTATGAGATTAAATGCTCTGACATGTATATTTGTATCAAATGGCCCATTTTGATTATTATCGGTGTTAATCTGTTCAATACGTTTAGGTTCCTGATCCTTTTTTTGAAAATAGAGTCCAAAATGTTCATCCTCATCCAAGTGGTGCCCACCCAAGGTAAAATCAAATATTTGATCCTCCTGAAGTATCTCTATTGTATCTTTTGGATTACCGCCATTGAGCCTTGGATAGCGTAATTTGTCCTCTAGGCGTCCACTTAGAAAGGCTGTAGCATCGATAAAAATATATTGAGAGTCTTGACAACTCCTACTGGCTTCCCGTGAGGGTATTAACGCTTTATGATTTTTCCAGACTCGAGCAAGATTGTTTTCTAAGGATATAAAACAACGAAGAGTTTTTTTCTGAGATTCTCCTGGGCCGGTTTTATCTTCTTTAGGCTTACCTGCAGGGATAAACAATTTATTGAGTGTTTGAAAAGCCTCTTTGTTTTCTTTGGAATGAGAATGAAGAGACAGAATATTGCTTCTTCCCCATTCACCTTTTCCGGACATGAAAGATCCATAACTAAGGAAACTTAACAGCAATGTAGTTTTACCGGTTCCGGGATCTCCCACAACTGCAATTGTGTTGCCACATGGAATGCCATATAAATACGAGGGGTCATTGCTTTGCAAACCATTCTTGTTGTTATTATCAGAATCCATTACAACCTGCTGTTAAAAGAGTCTTATTCATTTTAACCTGTTCTACCACCTCTGATTTTACTTTTGTCTTTTTTCGCCACAATATTCCACCTATAGATATGTGGCTGATACCCAATTTTTCTGCCAGAGAAAAGGCTTGATCCATAGTGGCAGGCATGGGAAGTCCTCGTGGATTAAATGATGTATTCAATAGTAGCGGCAGGCCGGTTTTTTGTTCTATCTGTGCTAGAAGAGCATGGAATAAAGGGTGGTTACCCTCTTGCACGGTCTGCATCCTGACAGTACCATCAGCATGTATCAGGTGGGACAGCTTATCACGCCATGCAGAACGTGGTCGCACGGTCATTAACATATACGGAGTCAGGCCATGGCCTGACGGAGGAATATCAAAAAGCTCATCAGCTCGTTCCGAGGTAACTGAAACCGCCAGGGGTTCAAACCAAAAACGTCCTTTCAGAGTGTTTAATCGAGAAACAGCATCTTCTGACAAGGGCGCAGCCAACAGGGACCGGCGACCAAGTGCCCTTGGGCCAAATTCACAGGCCCCCTCTATCCAACCAATGGTATCGCCTTGGACGAGCATTTGTACGATATCTGGGAGCGACCCCTTTAATTCCCAATTTTGAACATGTAAACCAGCAATGCCAGGTGATGGGCCGATCCCGGCAACTTCGTTTGTATCAAGCTTTGGAAGAGGAAGAGAGGTGGTCGAGGTATAAATAAACCAAGCGGCTCCAACTGCTGTGCCTGCGTCGTGGGTAGCTGGACCTATATGCAGTGAAGAAAAGGGGCTTTTTTCAGCTATTTCTAAATTAGCACGACAGTTCAGCGCGACCCCTCCGCCATAAACAAGATTTTTTTCTCCACTCCGGGAATATAAATCACGGACAATATCGACAAGGACTCGTTCTGTTGCCAATTGCATGGTTGCTGCAATGCGAACAGACAGAGAATTATCATTTTTTAAGTCCTGTCGACTACATTGGAAAAATTGCTCCAAGCCGGAATAATCTGCAGGATGTTCCAGATCAAAAAGATCCTGATTGACTACTAATCTACTGTCTTCCCAGTATAAATTTTTTCCATAAAACGTATTATCTGCGCTTTGTCGGTTAAGACCAGCCAAAGCCATGACTTTACAAGCGTCATACTCGGTAAACCCCAAGAAACGAGCCACTTTTTCCCATGCAAGGCCAAGGCTACTTGGGAAGAGTGTTTGTGTATAAAAAATAATATTTTTTCGGTCAGCTCTGCCCAGGGATACGCTGGCACCTTCGCCGATCCCATCCATCACCAGTACCGCTGCCGTATTGAATGGTGAAGTCCCCATGGCATACCAGGCGTGGCAAAAGTGGTGGGGAACAAAAAACAGTGGAGCAGAAGTAAGATCGCCAAATAATGCTGGCAATCGTGAAAGATTACACTGAAAAATTTCTTCGCCTACGGGATGGCCAAAATCATTGGGTGAGCCCTCAGTGCCAAGGCATACCTGCTGTTTTCGTAACTCAGGATCCAATGAATACCCAATGGCGTCAACGTCTTGCCATATAATCCCAGCGCGTTGCATGCAAAACTCAATTGCCTTGAACGGTAAGTGGTGTGGATTGTCTGTAGAAGGTTGTTTCCCATGTTTACGACCGGAAAAACGCTCTTCCTCCACTGCGCTGACCACTCTTCCCTCTACAACCACCGCCGCTGAGGATTCGTGGTAGGCACAATTAACTCCAAGAATTATTCTCGATTCATAAAGGGAATTATCTCTTCTTTTATTCTGACCCTGTGCCATCTTTTTTGGTTTCTTTATCTTTTTCTTCTTCACAGTCTATATTATCATCTATAATGATATACTTAGTGTCTATTGATGCCCCCCTTTCCTCTAATACTTGGACGTTATCATCATTTGTTACCCATCTTGGCATATAAACAAATTCTTTTGGTAATTGGAACAATTCAGGTAATACTTTGACACTGACACATGCAACATGCATCTCTTTTACGGTTTTTGGTACTACAGAAATAATTCCATCAAAAAAAGACTCCAGGTAACTAGCTTCCTTCTCTTCCAACACTCCTTCCTGCATAACAGCAAAAAAAATACCCTCTTTGAAACGAATTTCATCTCCATTTTGTGCTGTTGCACCAGACCATATAGTATCATTGAGAATTGTTTTTAAAAAAGCAGCACTTTCTAACAATCCCATGTTTCGGTAAAGACTACTTAAAGAGTTGAGTAAAAAAATATTCAAACTTGAATGGCCTTTTTCTTCCTGAACAAGTCTGAAAAAACGCATAATGGCCATAGGGTTACCTGCCCCGGGAATTGATTGCTTCCACCATGTTGCATTCTCATGATTAGTTTCGATTGCTTTAAGTTTATCCTGCCCATCTTTAAATTCCCCATATGTGTCAAGCCATGCTCCAAAACCAGGAGTCATTCTATTATTATCATTGTCATTTAAAAAACTTTCGGTAAAGGTTAGTTTCTGGTTGTCACGGTAGCGGTATGGTTTGTCTAGATGGTTAACTAGATTATCTAGTGTGTCTTCTATAAAGAAACCAATTTTATTGGGCACTTCGTGGCTGGTATCCTTATTCTCGGGATATATAATCTCAGAACCGAATAATATCTCACCTAATAAAGGATAGAGTTCTGTCATGCGTACTTTACTCCGAATAAGATAAGCATATCCTGGCCTCAAGGCTTCACCATCAGGTGCAATCCCACTAACGCAGAGGCTGGGGCGAGAAGTACTTTTATTCATTTCTGGGAATCCTTGAAAAATCTAATGGTTATCTCATACTTCTGGTATTACATTTAGTTGAACGTCACCTTCATAAATTAATTCTGCCAGCTCGGGAATAGAAGAAAGCATATATTCTTCAATTCGTTTGGCCTCAGGAACATGTATATCTTTATACTTAATTTCCAGCGTTGGTTTAAAAATCCCATCCATCACCAGCTCGGCAGGGCTGCCTGGACGTTCCTTCCAGAATATTTCTGCCTGCGGAACTCCCGCCAACGCTAGAGATTCTCTTATATCCGCCTCTTCAATTTGCACTCCTCGTGGCATATTAAAAGCAGGTTGCAGTCGACCTTCAAAAAAGACTCGTGGTAATTCACGTCCGCATTCACAGGGCATCATAAGTAAACGCCCCAAATCACCCGAGCGATATCGAATAATTGGCAATCGTTTCTGCAAGAAACTGGTTAGAACAATTTCGCCACGTTCTCCTGGAGGTAAAGTTTCCTGGGTTTCCGGATCAAGAATTTCAACATGGACGGCATCAGGCCAATAGTGAAAACCTGTATGGGATTCGCATTCTACGCCAACAACACATTCCGTCAAACCATATGCGTCGTATACCGGTCCCTTGAAACCATTTTCAATGGAATTTCGCTCAGAATAAAGCAACGGCTCTCCTGTGGTTTCAACCAAAGTTAAAGGTGGACCGGAATAGTGGGGTGCCCATGCAGCAAGCACACTGGGTGTGCTTGAAATAACATTTGGCTGTATCTCTTGTGCCAATTTGTTCCAGATAGAAATATCACCGTGAAGGTCAATCGGGAAAACGTGAGCTCCCTGCAGTAATAATCCCTGCACTGTTATCTTGCCCACGCTCCAGAGACTCATGGGCAGCAAAACCATAACCCTGGAATGCGAATCTATGCCTTCCACGGATGAAAACCTTCGACATAGCTGATAAATACGTTGCAGGTCATCATCACTGAGAAAAATCAGTTTGGGCTCATCTGTTGTGCCGCTGGAATAGTAGACAGTTTCTGCAGCCTGCGGTTTTGAACCCGCAAGCAAAGGAGTTACTTTTTTGAGTGCGTCGCTAGTGAGAGTTGGAAGTTTTGTCCATGTAGAGTCGCCAATCTCGGAAATGTTCCCAAAATCCCATGACTCGTACAACGGGCATGTGCTGGCTGCAGATATTAAGTCAAGCAGAGAAAGCATAACCTTTTCATTTTAAAGCTGCCATGGATTTTCAGAGATAGTTATTTTTCGTTTCCTCACCTCGTTTGATAGGAGTGTGTCCCGGGTGGCATAAATGTGAAGAGCTCTATAGGATACAAGGTCGGTAATTTCAAAAGTGAGGTTGCAAAATGAGTCACAGATTTGCTGAGATGAAAATGGAGCATTGGTCGTCAGGAGGATTTCTATAGTATCCGTTCCGTTGTTTAAATGTTGTACAGAAAAGTGTGCCCGTTCAATAGGCAACTCAAGATCATCTAAGAATCGATCCAACTGCGCCCTTGACACCTTTACACCTGTGGAAAGAGTAAAGGCATGGCCGATACGCCCAAGAAAACAGAGTTTTGGGAAGTTATTATTGCCAGCTGGAAAGAGTTCTACGATATCGCCAAGGCGATATTCTTTGATAGGGCTGGCATCACCATATTTTTTTGTAACAAGAAGTTCCCCTTTTCCGGTTTGGGTAATATCTCCGGACGATGTGATAACATGCAGGTCTAAGTACTTAGGATCCCAGCAGTAAAGAGAAGGATCCATAGGGTCTTCAAAGCCGATAATTGCTTCTGTAGCAGCGTAAAGACTTGTTACCTTTGCCTGCAATTTGCGACTAAGGCAATTCTTAAGTGCTGTCGAGGAATGTTCACCAATCAGAACAATTTTTTTGATCTGGTAATTAATGGAAGTGTCTGCCAAGGCCAAGGCAAGGCTTGGTGTTGTGATGATCGTTGAGACGCCAAGATGCTTCATCAGGCGTTCTGCTCCACCACGATGTGCCAGATGAATACCGACTGGCAAGACTATGGCTCCTAGTTGCAGTAAGGCATCGTGAATATTATCACCGCTGAACCACGGACCAAAGGAAATCATGACAGCCACGATTTCGCCACGTTGAATACCTAGTTGCCGCAAGTAATCAGCGCGATGCTGTACACACATATTCCAGTCGGCTCGAGAAAAACGAATTTCCTTGGGATGCCCCAAGTTACCGCTAGTATAGTATGAAAGAATGGCATGAGAATTGATTTTATCAGGACACAATCTCTCGCCATAGCAAGGAACTACCTGATAATCATTGTCATTACAACCAGTTGATGTTGTCATGATGTAGAATTATAATGGTTAACCGGGATTCCTTTTTTACCGAAGCATGACTTTGTTTGCAGGAAATCAAATATCGATATTATAGTATTATCCATGCAACTTCCCGTTTATCTCTATATACTCGTTTAGTTTACTTTTTGCAAACAGTAACATGTCTTTATAGCGCTCTGGATATGGACGGTTATCTTTTTTTTCTTTGAATGAGAGATAGTCTTTATACTCAGGCGTCTGGCGCAAGGTTTCCGCCCTGTTCCTGTATAACGTAACATCTGAATATCTTACTAAATCATAAAAGCACGCTGATATGTTAGTTGTTATCACGTCTGAAGTTTTTTTATGAGGATTATTGAAAAGAGTAATCTTGGGATTAGGATCTGAGGTAAGCCCACCAATAAACCAGTCAAATGGTGTTATCTTGCCTGGACGTTCCGGACAAAAATCCAACAAAAGATCTATAATGTCAAGGAGAATGAAAGGCTTGGGCAGTGTGAAATAATCATTTTCCCAGAGAATGTCAGGAAGGGTAAATGGCTGAATGTTTTGGAGCATTACATTTGCAAACACATCGTGCTCATGGAAAAATGTCAGCCCTGCTCTGACTTCTGATAATATTTCTTGAGTTGTGAGGATGCAACCGCCACAAAAAAGGAATGCGCCTGGGTCAAGGTGATATTTATGCGCTATGTTTACTGCGGCAATAAAATCGTCAAGAGCAAGATCTTTGCAGTATAAATAGTTGCGTAAAAAATTATCCCGATATTCAAAACCAAAATTAACGGCTACATTGAGTTGTGCAAGTAATTCTGCTAATTCTTTAAGTTCTCCGCTTTTCTCTGCCTGTAAGAAGTGTTCCGGCCTTGTTTCAAGAATTATATGGAAGGTGCTGTTATTTTGATACTGAAAGTTGCACAGTGCCGTTAAAATTTTTTTCCGGTATCTTCGGGGTATTTCACGATCACTGAAAAAGCTGCTTTCTCCGGAGAGCTCCATCATGTATCTATCACCCTGTGCAGCATTCTTTAGGTGGAAACCGGCAAGCTCTCCGGTGGCCCTTTTCCTGAAGACGGAATCAAAATTTTCCAGCAACCATTGTAACTGATCAAGAAGAGAATCATACCTTTTCTGAGATGTAGTTTGCGGGTAACAACGGGCTGAATAGCCACAAGGAAGGCAATAACCTTGTAGATATTTTTCACAGGGGTAAGATCGCAAAGCAACTACAGGATAGGTGCCATCAGAATTTTTCTCGAAAAAAATATCAGGTATTGCTAACTGTCCAGGTGTTGGCTTTCGTTCGGATTCAAGTCCCAACTTTTTTTTTCTTAATTGCCTGGAAATATCCTTGGCTAAACTGATAAGGTCAGATTTCTTCATATGGTACAGCGGTCAAGGCGGTACAAAATGGAGGACTCTTTTTCTGCAAATGCTATATGAGAAGAAAAATCCGCTGGAAGGGGGATGTCAAAGTCTTCAGCTAACAGCGTATATTGACTTAAAAGAGTTTCTCTTAATGGGGGCAGATTGGTGTTTTCTTGCCATTCCTCAGCATAAAAAATATCTTGGCAGGAACAATGCGGAATATCAAGAATGTGGTTAAAGTCGCCTGTTAAATTCCAGAAATCTATTTTGCTTCGCACAACATTTTCGCACTTTGTACAGGTTGTGGCATATTTGATGGGTTGAACCGGGGCATGCCGGATGCCCTTTATGAGTACATGTTTCCTGTATGAAGGCGGCAGTGCT
>JALVQM010000427.1 GCA_027025615.1 Desulfobacteraceae bacterium
GGGTTGCTCTCTTTTATCACCTGTTTTGTTGGGAGAAACTTCAGTATCACGCTCCTGTTTCCGGTAAGAAAAGGCGCGGGCCACCTGCTCCAGGGTGTCCCGGCCCTGGAGGGCACCATGCGCCAGTCCGATCCGCTCCCAGGCCATGGCTATTTCTTCAGCTCCTTGTCATAGGCATAGCCGGCAATGGTATCGATCAGTGCCTCCTGGTTGTCATGATTATTTTCTGTTGCCAGCACCTCCAGAAGATCGATGTACTCGGCCAATCCGGGCGCATAGTGTTTGTTGCGGTGTTTTTCGCGATCTTGCCAGAGCAGCCTGGCCGCCTTGGCATAGGCTTTTTCACTGATTCTGTTTCCAAAACGGAACCTCCCCCTGTCCACCAGCCACTGTTCCCGGACCGTTACAGGGTGATCCCCGGCGCTGCCCCTGTCCAGGGATGCAAGCGGGGAATCATCATCATTCATCTTCAGGGTATGGACAAAACAACGGCGGACAAAGGCCTGGGGCAGGTCCCGCTCTTCATTGGTGGTAATGACGATCAACAGGGGGATCGAACCGGCGGTAACCGGATTGGTGGGCATCTCCTGCCCTGGTTCCGATTGGGACCGGTCAGAATCACAGTCTGCAAGATAGGGCACGGAAAAACTGCGCTCGCCAATGGTTTCCAGAAGTCCGTTGGGGAGATCAGGGTTGGCCTTGTCCATTTCATCGAGCAGGAGGACCACGCCATCCTGCTCGATGTGTTCCCGCCATCCTTTGGGTGAATACGGTCGGGAGCGCATCGGGGTCCGGCAGCGCCGATGCTGCAGCAGGGCGGAATGGGGATCATAGGTCCACCAGAAGGCGCCTGGGGAGAGGAAATTGACCGCATCCAGGTTGGAACGGTCGCCGCCGCTTCCCAGGGCCTGGGCCTCACCCAGCCGGGCCACGGCATCAAAAAAGTAGTGGAGGTCGCTCAATTCGGTATCGCCCCGGATTACCTGGCTGACAAAGGCCCAGCCAAGGTGGCAGGCAATGGCCCTGGCGGTCTGGCTCTTGCCGGTGCCGGGTTTGCCGCGAATCAGCAGGGGCCGCCCAGCCGCGTAGGCAGCCCAGAGAGCGGCGATATCTTCCGGTTCAAAGATATGGTAAAGGTTCTGCTTTTCATCCTTCAACCGATTACCCTGGGGAGTGAAATCTTTCAGTGTTTTCATGAAGAAGTATCCTGTCGATAAATAAAGACCACCGCTTCGAGCAGTTGGGAGATATCTTCTTTGCAAAAATCATGGCCACAACTTGGATCATCAACGTCGATGACAATAAAAATCAGCTTGCCCGCCAACCTGTTGGTAAATCCTGCAAACCAGGGCTCATCCTCCAGCATCTTGTATGTTGCGCCGGTTATGAGAAAATAACAGGGTCTGCCGGTGGCCTCATAGTGTACTTCAATTGTCAGGATGATCAACTTCTGAAACTCCTCCACATTGTCAGGGCCTGAACTGGCAGCTCGTAATTCCTTGAAAATGGGCGTAAGCACTTCACTCATCAGGGCAGTTTTCCCCCCGTCCAGAACAAGGGCCTCGGGATCCCTCCGTGCGGGAATCACACGGCCCTTATTAACATCGTACTGGAAACGGGCGGCCCGAAGCACTGACCTGGAGATGATGACTTCGCCATAGGGCTGGTGATCCTCGGACAGGTTGACCTGCACCCTGCACCGTACCCTGAAGAGATGCTCGTTATGGACCCACCAGTTATCACTGAGGCTGAGCAGCACCAGCCAGCCGGCCATCTGTTTTGCCGTATTCACCGCCTGTTGCCAGAGTGTATGATCAGTCTTGTGCAATTCACCCGCTTTGAGTGTTTCCAAGGCATTAATGATTTTGTACACAGCATTTCGCATGGTCTTTTCTGCTACTATTGCCGGAGTGATACCCTTATCGGACATCTGAAGCGCACCTAGGGCTTCCTTGAGCGGTGGTTTGAGTATCGGCGCGTCATTCAGCAGTCGATTCAAGTTGTCACTCACCCTCTTGGGGGCATTTTTGCGTATCTGTTCCAGTGATTTCTTGTACTGCTCGCCGATCTGTTGCGCCACCCCGCAGTAATAATGCTGGAGGTCTTCCGCATCATCCTGGCTTGGAAGAATACGTTCCAGAGCCGGCACAATCAATCGCTGCCATCCCTGTTCAATTTTTTCATAAATTTCCTGCCGAATTTCCGCATCATTGTCTTGGATCCACTTTATGTGCCGCAACCGGCTCAACTCCTCTATTTCCGCCTGCATTTCTGTTGAAGTGTCATAGAGGATTTTTTCCCTGATATCTGACAACGATTTCAAGGTCATCTCGCTTGTGGCCCGCACCGGGGTAAAATGAAGGAAGAGACCCCTGGAGGCATACTCAGCCACAGTGAGAAACTCATACAGGGTGTAGGCCGTGGTGAAATAGTCAGGACTTAAAAAAATGATGAGAAAACGGGCGCCGGTCAAATCATCCTTCATGAAATCGACAAAGTTTGCCCCCTCGCTGGTGCCATTTTCATCATAGATCAGTTCTATGGGCTCGGGTGCCTCCCGGCAGGCTTGCCGCAGGTTATCTCTTTCCTCATCTTGCACATCGTCCCGGCGATAGGACAGGTAGGCCCGGATATTCATTGTATCATTACCCAATTACAGAACTTTCAACGGATACAAGCGACAAACAGAATCACAACCACCATGGGCAGGTAAAAGGCAAGCAGGGTTTTGGAAGCAGCCACCAGCAACCAATCGGCCACCTCGTCCTGACAGGACCGGGTGTCCATGGAAAAATCCACCTTTTCCGGCTCAAGTTTGCGGACATGATCATAAAGTTTACGAAAAAGCCGTTCCTGGCGAAGAAAATAGCCGTCCAAACCCCAGAAAAACAAGGTAGGCACCAGGGCAATGACAACCCAGCCGCTGCCGGGTTTTCCCGTCATCAAGGCCAGGACCGCGGTGCTGATGGTAACACTCCACCCCTTGAGTAAAAACGAATTGTGGGCCATCCGGGTAATGACCGCCTGGATCATTTCAAGATGCCTGGTTTTAACTTCCATCATGAAAACCTCCAACCTGCAGATGATATTATGATAGTATAATAAACAAGATACAACGCCTGCCGAATTTTGAAAAGCCTTTCTTCGCCCATGACGAAAGAGTGTGGATACATCAACAATACAGTTCTTTTTTCTGGATATTCGATATAGCGGGGCACACTGTCAGGCCTGGTATATTTTTTTCCAGCTTGCACTTCTCCCTCTTTTGCCGAACGAGTGAACCAAGAGGGAACGAACGTAGAAATACCTTGAGATA
>JALVQM010000428.1 GCA_027025615.1 Desulfobacteraceae bacterium
GATTGTGCCGCCATGATTCTGCACATATTCTTTTGCTATTGCAAGACCGAGGCCCGATCCTTTGACAACAGCCTTTTTTGCCTCTTTTCCCTGGAAAAATGGAGAAAAAATACGGGAACGATCTTCATGATCTATACCTACTCCCGTGTCTTCAATAATAAAAACAGCTTTATGGTCAACCTGTTTCAGTTCAATTCGAACCGCGCCCTCGTCCGGGGTGAACTTTATCGCATTGGAGAGTAAATTATCAACAACTGTTTTCAACTGGTCCACATCACCATTGAGCGTTATCTCGGCAAGTTTTGAATACAGGGTAACCCGACGTGCAATCATGGAATTTTTATGATCATCAGCCACAGCCCTGATTACCTCGTCAAAACGAAGGGCCTGCATTTTTACTGGCGCCTTTCTGGCCTGTGACATATTGAAATCAAGGATATTTTCAATAAGCTTCTGCAGCTTGTTGCTGTTCTTGTCCAGAATGGCAACCACATCTTTCTGGGATGGATTCATAGGCCCGACGACCTCGTCACGCAGGAGCCCGGCCCCCTCCTTGATGGAGGAAAGCGGGGTTTTCAACTCGTGGGAAATATGGGCAATCATCTTTATCTTTTCCCGGTCAAGTTCAGCCAGCCGCCGGCGCAGCCAGTCCAGCCGTTCGCCAAGGGCCTCAAGGTCCTTGGGACCGGATACCCTGACAGGGGTGGTGAAATCTCCGTTGCCAAGGCTCTCGATACCCCGGTCCATCTGCCGGATAGGGCGCAGGATCAGGGCAATAAAAAGGACCAGGAAAAGAATACTGAATCCTATCAGCCCAGAAGTCTGCCAGGTGAGTGTTTTTTTCCCCTGGCTGACCTTTTCCCTGAGCAGGGCGACCTCATCGCTTATCACCTGGTTACTGGCGGCCGTCAGTTTTGTCATCAGGGCATCTACATCCTGGTAACGATCAAGCACCCGGAGCAGCTCCTTTTTTCTAAGCATCGGGTTGCCGACCGGACTGTTGAGGACAGCGATAATATAATTATCTTCCTCCTGAACCTTCAAGAGCAGTTTGCTCAGCTCCCTGTCATTACTGGTAATAAAAAGATGGGCAAAGGCCTCTTCCAGTTCCTGGTGAACCTTATTGACCGCATCAAGCTGCGAAGGCTCTCCCAGTACATTGTATAGACGCGCCTTCCGCTCCTGCTCCCGAAGCAAATCGGCAATTTTACGGATACTGCTGGTCCTGTCCACCGAGCTGTACACGGCAAGCGCGCTCTGTTTGAGCAGGCCATCCATAATCTGGACCGAGCTGAACAGGGCCGTCAACAGGGGCAGAACAACAAAGAGAAAACCGGTTAACAACAGGGTAAAAAATGAACGAGGTCTATACAGTTGCACGGGGTATCACCTGCCAAGATATATATTGTCCACATAAATAATGCGGCCCTTGGACTGCCTGACAACAAAAAAGGCTAACGATTCAATACGGGCCATGTCCATAAGACGTGTCCGCGGGGAGGTACGGACGTCCGCAAGGGAGACAAGACACCTGTTCCAGCCGGGATGAAGTGTAAACAACTGATGAAAACGGTCTGAAAAACGCATGCCGTGCCGGTGGTGATGGACATCATGGATACGGCAATGCAGCTTCAGTTCCTCATTACCGGGATTATATACGCTGAAATTCAGGTTGGTATATCCACGCCAGTCATGGGGAAAATAAAAGAGTGAAGCACCAGAATAGGTGGCCGTTGTCAGTTGAACCCGCAGAGAAAAACGACCATGGGAGGCGATCTTTTCCACGCGCTGCAACCTGCTGCCGGGACTGAAGCGATTTTGCTCAAACGGGGTTTCAAAATCAGCCAGCACCGGAAACTGACGACGGGCGATGATTTCATCGACAAGCGAACGAACAAACGGCCATGATGCGGCGGTTACCAGAAGCATAATCCCTATGGCAGGAAGGATAACACGCCGGTTGACAACGGGAAACAGTTCGGAAAAGGTGTATGCGCCCACACACCCCAAAAGGTCGCGATACACATCCCAGCCATCAACGCTGCGCCCGCCCAGGGCTTTCTGTGCCAATTCAATAAGAATCCCAAGGCCAAGGACGGACACAAAAACATGCTGGAACAACAACCGATTTCGCTTATCTTCCCGTCGTTTTACCTCCTTGAGGAGAAAGAGCCGGGTGGCGAGAAAAAAGAAGAGAATATGGCCCAGATCCCAAGCTGATTTAAAAGACCGGTCAGCATGATAACCGGGTCCCCCGATAAAGAAAAAAGGGAAACCGATGAGCAACAGCAGGGCGATGGCAGACTCCTGCGAGAGGACAAAAGATGATCGCCCTGCATTTTTCATATCGGCCATGGCTCTATTCAGATTCAGACAATATAACCCTGTTCTTCAAGATACAGAAAAACCTCCTGCACCGCTTCCGCCGGGGTCATGGCGGACGTATCTATGGTGAGCTCCGGATTTTTCGGTACTTCGTAGGGATCGGAGACACCGGTGACCCCCTGGATCAACCCTACCCTCGCCTTGGCATACAGCCCCTTACGATCACGCTTTTCACAGACCTCAAGCGGGGTGGCCACATAGACTTCGATATAACCACCGTAACGACTGATCAATTCTCTGTTCTTCCGTCGTGATTGTTCGTACGGCGCGATAGGGGCACACAGGGCGATACCGCCGTTTTTTGTTATTTCACTGGCGACAAATCCGATCCTGGTCACATTGATTTCCCGATGCTCCCTGGAAAAGTTCAGCTCCGAAGAAAGATTTTTCCGTACAATGTCACCATCCAGGAGGGTAACCGGCCGGTCCCGCATCTCCATGAACCTGACCATCAGAACCTTGGCAATGGTGGATTTGCCGGACCCGGAAAGTCCGGTCAGAAAAACAGTAAAACCCTGCTTCGACCTGGGCGGAAAGGCCCGCCGTAACTCATTGACAACACCCGGATAGGCATACCAGGCAGGGATATCCAGCCCCCGCTCCAGGCGACGTCTGAATTCGTCAGTGGTTATGTTCTTGCAGATGGAATGATCTTCCAGCTCATCAAGAAAGACATAGCTGGCCTTTTCTTCCACATAACCCATCCGCCGCTCAGGGACCATAGCAATACCGGTTTCCCCGGCAACCGAGGCAACCAGTTCCTGGGCGGCCCCCTTTGGATAAAAAAGATCTCTGCTGCCGCCGGCAAAAGGGTCACCATGGTCCTCGGCCACCATGAAATGACTGCATCCGTAATTCTTTCTGATCATGGCCTGCCAAAGCGCTTCCCTGGGACCGGCAAACCGGTCTGCCAGCGGCAGGATGCTGAGG
>JALVQM010000429.1 GCA_027025615.1 Desulfobacteraceae bacterium
CCTGAAAATAGTTCCATTTTGCCTTTTAAGGCTGCTGACTGAATTAGAACAACCTCAAGACCGACTGGGCGGCCTGGGATGCCAGGCTCAACGAAGTGGTACCCAAAGCCTGACGTGTCTGGAGCATCAGCATGTTTGCACCTTCTTCGTTCATATCGGCATTGGTCAGGTTGGCGGCACCGTCTTCCAGGGTGTTGATCATGCCGGATGTGAAATCCTGGCGGATGTTAATGGTGCTCAGATGGGTGGAAAGTTTTTGAGCTTCGGTGCGCAGGGCCGACCGGGCATTGTCAAGCTTGGTAATGGCCGAGTTGATTTCGGCCTTGTCAGCTGTTCCGCCGGCGCTGACCCAGGCATTGGTGCCATGGGTCGAAAGACTCAGCGTGGCTCCCAGAGCAGAGGCATCAAAACCTGTAATGGTCAGGGAAGAATCGCCGGTTTCATCGAACTTGATTTCATGGGTGACAGATGTGCCATCCAGCAGGTTGACACCCTTGTAACCTGAATCAGCTGACAGGAAATCAATTTGGCAGAGAACCTCTTCATACTGATTGTACAATGTATTTATCTCAGAGGTGGTGGATCCTGAAAGAGCCGAGGTAGCAAGGGACTTGGCCGAAGCGATCAATGCGGTGATTGCTTCAACTCCTTCATTGGCTGCAGTGACCAGCTGAATTGATTCTGCCATCTCATCTTTCCTGGAAGCCAGGTCTTCAGCTCTTTGACGATGGCCCAAAGCTGTGAAGTAGTTGACCGGGTCATCCACGGCATTACGCACACGCAGACCGGTAGCCAGACGATTCTGGGTGAGCTCCATCATTTTCTGGGTGTTCTGCAAACTAAAAAGGTTTTTCCGCATGCCAGAAGTTAAGGTGATTTTGTCAAGTGCCATGATTTCTTTCTCCTTTTCTAGGTTTGATACGGCATTCTCGCCTTTGATATTGGTTGATCGTTAGAATCACTTTCTGGCGCATCTGGTATTTTCCCTGCCTCCTTTCCCACAAAGATTTGCGCCTTCAACACAGGTTATCGGGAGAGGTGATCCAAACTTTAACCGTTTTTTCCAATAAATGTCCTGGCAGGAGAAAACGCTATGAACGATTCAGGTAAGATAGGTCACCAATATCAATCAGATAGATTGAATTTGCAAATTGCAAAAACGGTAGTGCAAAATGCAAATTGCGTTGCCCGCAAAATTACATGCTGATATAAAAACAAATCTTGTATTCATTATTGCCGGCCGGATAATGAAGAATCATTCATAATGAGAGGTAAGTCATTAAAATCAGTGTAAAAATGATAGTCCGATGCTCCAAGAGTTATTTGTGATAACCTCCTATAAATTTGCAATATGCAAAAGTGGTTTGATTGGTTCTTAAAGTCAAAACTTAACTGAAAGTATAACTCCAAGCACATGACAACAATATCTACTAAAAAAAAATCAAGCGAACACTTCATCTTGGGGTGAACTTTAAATTAAATTGTTCACGGCATGACAATTGCTAAGCTTCTTAGCTGTCAGGTTGATCCAAACAGCAATCGTCAACAAGGGAGGATAAGATTGGCTAACTTGGCTGCTATCAACGCGGAACAGGACAATTGTCAATCCAACAGGGAAAATAATGATTATGCTGATAAGGCTCTAAAAAATGTAATTGGAAAAAGTCCGGCCATGAAAAAAGTTTTCAAAATGGTCAGACGTGTTTCAAACAGTGATTCAACAATTCTTATAAACGGCGAAACAGGTACAGGCAAAGGTGTCTTAGCCAAAGCGATTCATAAAGCTTCATATCGCCGTAACAAACCATTTGTTTCCATTAATTGCGGTGCAATACCTGAAAATTTGCTGGAAAGTGAACTGTTCGGCCATGTCAAGGGTGCCTTCACCGGGGCAACTTCCGCCAAGACAGGTAAGTTCGAATCCGCCAATGGAGGTACAGTTTTTCTGGACGAAATCGGTGACATGAGCCCTGACCTGCAAGTAAAATTGTTGAAGGTCCTTGAGGAACAAGAGTTTGAACCTGTTGGCTCCTGCCGTACGGTAAAGGTTGACGTACGCATAATTGCTGCAACTCATAGGGATCTTGAAGAAGAAGTCCAAAAGGGAAGTTTCAGGGAAGATTTATTTTACCGTTTATATGTAATTCCAATTCGACTGCCGGCTCTTCGCCATCGTTCAGAGGATATTCCGCTTTTGGCAGAGTATTTCCTGAATAAGCTGAATACCTGCAAGGCCACTAACATTGAGGGTATCAGCGAAGAAGCCCTTGCCTTTATGCAGAGGCATGATTGGCCGGGAAACGTAAGAGAACTGGCCAATTTGTTGGAAAGAACGATAGTTTTGAAAAGTGAAGGCGTTATCCTTGCAGAAGATCTTCCTGAAAAAATGCTCCAAAACGAAAAATCTATTCCTGTTAGTCTGCCTGGTTGTGCTATTGGTGAAAACGGTATATCCTTGAGTACAGCTGTGAGCGAATTTGAAAAGAGTCTGATTTATCAATCCCTGGAAAAAACAGATTGGGTCAAAAATAAAGCGGCAAAACTTTTAAAGGTTAAAAGAACAACCCTGGTGGAGAAAATAAAACGCTACGATTTAAAAAAATGCGCTTAAAACAGGAAGATATAGCCGTAACAAATTCCTTTGAGAAACATGATTTCCCGAAAATTGATGTCAATGAAGATGAGGCTGGAACCATAATCGACGAAAGTTCTAGCTTTAATCCTCTTTTTGAATGTTGCTGCATCGGGTCCCGGAAATCAGAAAGCTTCGATGATTATAATGAGGATAAAGCTGGCAAGTTTTCTGAGAGCAAGATCAACAAGGCCATTGAAAGAGGAGTTGAAGAGGGTCGCCAGGCAGCAATTCGAGATGCAAATTCAAAATGCGCTGGTGAATTGATTGAATTGCTGGATTGCGTTCTTTCCCTTGCAGATCAATATAAACAACGAAGAACTGACCTTTTACAGTCATCAGGCAATTGGATAGTAAGTCTGGCTGTTGAAATTTGCCGTAAAATCACGGGCCACGTTCCAGAATTTGAAACCACCGCTTTTGCCAAGTCTCTTGAAAAGTGGGTTGAGAAATCCCTTTACCGTCATATGCCTTCGGGAATCAGTTCAGTTGACGCATTACAATTATTGATATCCGCCGGTGAGATGTTAATGCCTTGTGAACAAAAAGTGTCTGGGCAGCTCATGCTGAGGATAGAAAAACTGCGCAAAATTAACGAGATTTTCAGTGAAAATTTCACCACGGGAACTGAAAAATCTATTACTGATCACTTGTCGGATTTGCTCAAAGATAAAGGTTGAAAGTTATGGCGCCAGTCAAGATGTTGACAAGATTTTATCATCGCCATTTTTATAATTGAAACTTCCTCAAACCACATAACATTTTGTAAAAAAAAACAAATCCAAACCAAAAACCATACTTACCAAAGACATTCCGCCTTATGGCACGTTTATTGCCGCCTAGCTTGTTGGAATTAAAAAATCCAGGGCTCCGGCTCCGATGTTTAAACGTTTTATTGCATGTTTTGCGACTAGCCGGATTTATGGATAACGATGCATCGATAAAACTTATTATAAGCAAACTTGTTAAACCGGAATATGTCCAAAGATGAGCAATCACCCCATAATACTATTGATAGAGAAAAGAACTAATGTAGTAGAATTCATCAAAACCGGTTGCAGGGATTGTACGTTCAAAATAAATAATTTCCCAACAATAGATTTTAAAAGGCTGGATTTTAAAAAATTCAAAGGTATAGCCTTGAATGAAGATTCTGTGGCAGAGCCTTTGATAACAGTAAAAAAATTAATTTCATCCGCCCCTGGTGTTCCTTTAATTGTATATAGCGACCATCCCAAGGTAGAGTCTGCTGTGGGTTTAATCAAGGCCGGAGCCCGAGATTATATATCTTTAGGTAAGGATAAAGCCAAGATTCGGATGGTATTAAGAAACCTAATATCAGTTTCCAAAAAGTCTGAAGAACAAAACACATCATACTTTAAGGATCTTGAAAAGCCGGTAACGATAGACAGCGGGTTTCTTATGCTCTTGGAAAGAGCCAGGCAAATCGCTCCAAGCAGTGCTACTATATGTATACAGGGCGAAAGCGGGACAGGCAAAGAAATGCTGGCTCGCTATATTCACCAATGTAGCGGGAAAGAAAAACCGTTCATAGCCCTAAATTGTGCCGCTTTGCCGGAACAATTGGCCGAAAGCGAGCTTTTTGGTTATGAAAAAGGAGCTTTTACGGGTGCCGTCCAGCGTAAAATCGGTAAATTCGAACAAGCTCGAGGTGGCACTTTATTATTGGATGAAATTAGTGAAATGCCGCTTTTTATGCAGGCAAAGCTTTTACGTGCCATACAAGAAAAAGAAATTGACAGGCTGGGGGGCACTTTGCCGGTTAACGTTGATGTTCGAATAATTGCAACCAGTAATCGCGACTTGAAAGAGGCGGTAGCAAATTCTTTGATGCGCAGAGATCTTTATTATCGGCTTAGAGTTATGACATTTGAATTGCCTCCCTTAAGGAAAAGATGTCAAGATGATATAGGTTTACTTGCCACTCATTTTCTTGAGAAAATGAATATTCGGCATGGAAAAGAAATCGCTGAAATTTCTAAATCGGCACTCCAAAAATTGTATGCTCATAATTGGCCTGGAAACGTCAGGGAGCTGGAAAATACAATTGAAAGGGCCGTACTGTTGGACCAAGACGGAATACTGACAGATAATGATATCGTCATCGATGGAGATGAAAATACACAAAGATCATTACAAGGTGTGTTGCCTGAATTAAATGTCGGAATGACTGTTCAGGAAATGGAAAAAGCTTTGATCATAAAGACTTTAGAACATGTAAACCAAAACCGGACCCATGCCGCCCGTCTTCTCGGCATAAGCATCAGAACACTTAGAAATAAAATCAACGCCTACCGAGCTGGTAACCCCATTCCAACATTTTCAAATAACAGCCTGTCATCCTCCAAGGCCGCTTTATAATTTTGAGTTTCTGGAAAGTGTATTTTTTCTCATCATAAACTAACCTGATATTTCTGGACAAGCTTATAGACTGGAAAGAAACTGAAATTTACCGGGATAAACTTGCCGGGCAGATGACGGAAATTTTTGCCTAAAGCGTCGATCATTTGACCATAGGAGATTTACTTAAGGATAGAGCTAATAAAATATCAAATAATAACAGCTACAAATAAGAACAATAAACAGTTCAGGATATTGGTATGCTATTTGCTGAAAATAAGGGACAAGGAGCAAAATTTATGAGCGGAAACGATATATTCGGCGGTATTATTGAAACAGCCAGCAAGGCCCTTGACCTGCGCTCAAGACGTCACAGGATGATAGTATCTAACATAGCCAATGCCGATACCCCGGGCTACAAGGCTTTTGATTTGCATGTCGAAGAGCAGCTTCAAAAGGGAGAAAATGAACATAAAAATGTTCTGTATCGAACAAATCCCAAACATCTGCAATCCAGTACATCTAGTAAACTGTCATCGACTGCCGGGCAGGTACTGGTTGACGAACAGGTTACCTTGAGGGGAGATGGTAACACTGTAGATATGGAAAGAGAGATGAGCAATCTGGCATCCAACAGGTTGATGTACAAAGCCACAACACAAATTCTGAATAAAAAATTGCAATTACTGAAAAGTGTAATCCAGGGAGGTAAACGTTAACCATGGGTTTTCTTGATATTTTAAAAACCAGTGCTGCTGGTCTTAGTGCACAAAGGCTCAGGATGAAACTTATTGCCAGCAACATGGCTAACGCCAACACAACCCGAACAGCTGAAGGTGGGCCGTACCGGCGTAAAGATCCAGTTTTCGCAGCGGTTCCACGGGAAGATAATTTTAAAAAAATTTTAAATGGGCAAACTGCGGGTAGTGATTTGACCGAGGTAAAAGTAATAGCTATTCGCCAGGATACAAGACCCCCGATTCTTAAGTACGATCCGGGGCATCCTGATGCAAATCCCCAAGGGTATGTAGCCATGCCAAACATCAACGTGATCGAAGAAATGGTCAACATGATATCGGCTACCCGTTCTTACGAAGCAAACGTAACCGCTGTCAGAGCAACGAAAGAGATGGCCATGGATGCACTTGATATTGGAAGGTAAGGATGATGGAAATTCAAAAAACAGGTTTGGAGAGTTTAAATACATATGGAGTCTCCAGGAACAACGTTCAGGATTCTGGAGGAAAAGATTTCAGTAAATGGCTATCTGAAAATATTGCTAAAGTTGAAGAACTTCAGAAAGGTGCTGATTCTGCTGCGGGAGATTTGATTGCTGGTCGCAAGCAAAACCTGCATGAAACGATGATTGCAATTCAGGAAGCAGAAATTTCCTTCAAACTGATGATGGAAGTTCGTAACAAACTGATCAACGCATACGAAGTCATTCAAAGAATGCAATTCTGATTGAACGGTAGAATGTCGAATATTGAGTAGCAGCCTGTTTCATTTTCTTGTTGAGATATGTTGGGTGAAATACTGACAGGCGGTAAATAAAGAAAAACGATACCAAGTTTACAGGTGGGCCATAACGTGAAACAAATATTGATTCAGTTGGGTCGGATATTTAAAGGCCTTTCCCCTGCCAAAAGACTAACCCTTGTTGTATTGCTGGTGGCCGCAATTGCAGGAATAATTACCATGTTAAGCTGGTCGGCTACAGAACAATACGCTCCTCTGTTTACCAAGCTTACCACAGCTGATGCCGGAGAGATACTGGCAAAATTACGCGAACAAAAAATACCATATAAACTCGGGGATAACGGCAGTACAATAAAGGTTCCACAAGACAAGATCTATGAAACCCGCTTGAAACTTGCTTCGGAAGGTTTGCCCCGGGGTGGAGGAATCGGCTTTGAGGTCTTCGATGAAACAAAGCTCGGTATGACGGAATTTGTACAGAATATAAATTATCAGCGTGCTCTTCAGGGGGAACTCAGCAGAACTATTAACGGGTTGGAGGAAGTTGAATCTTCAAGAATACATATAGTTATCCCAAAAAGATCATTGTTTGTAGAAGATCAACAGCCCGCGACTGCTTCTGTTATCCTGAAATTGCGTAGTGGAAGGTGGCTAAGTAAAGAACAGGTAAATGGAATAGTGCATTTGGTTTCGGCCAGTGTTCCTAATCTTAAAACTGAAAATGTCACTTTGGTCGATAATAAGGGCCATTTACTTGCAGGTGATGAAGATACTGACAATTTACGGCGTTATACCTCGGAACAACTTGATTTTCAGGAACGGCGAGAGAAAAATCTCCAGAAGCGAGTAAGTACCATGCTCGAAAAGGCCCTTGGCAAGGGCAAGTCGGTTGTAAGGGTCGCATGTGAATTTGATTTTATAAAGCAGGAAGAAACCGAGGAAAAGTATCTGGCTGACAATCAGGTTGTCAGGAGCGAACAGTTGAGCAGCGAGCAGTCGTCCAGTGTCAAACCTTTGGCGATGGGTGTGCCTGGTCTTGCTTCCAATGTGACAGCCGATACACGTAAGAACAAAGCCGGTCAACAGCAGAGCAACGGTTATAACAAGCAGGATCAGACACGTAATTATGAAATAGGTAAATTAGTCAGCCACAGGGTATTACCGGTCGGAAAGTTGAAGAAGATGTCTGTTTCTGTTGTGGTTGATGGTACATACAAAAAGATCGTTGAAGGCGAAGGTGAAAATGCGGTTACAAAATTTGAGTACGTACCCAGGAGTGAGGCTGAACTGAAAAAGATAGAAGATCTGGTAAAAAACGCCATTAACTTCGATTCTAGACGTGGAGATAGAATCAAGGTTTCTAGCATGGCTTTTTACAATGAGCCGGCAGTTGAGCAGCAACCTAAAGCTGGATGGAAAATGTTGCTTTCGACACTGATAACTTACGGTAGTTTAATAAAATATTTAGCGGTAGCAGCGTTTATCATACTGTCTTTCATACTTGTAATTAAGCCTTTAATAGGTTGGTTGACAGCAAATGCATGGGAAGAGGCTGAATTGCTTGAACAGCTGCCCAAAACCATTGCTGAATTAGAAAACGAATATGCTCAAGGTGAATACCAATTACCTGCTGTAGCAAAGGCAGCTGAATTTATAAGCAGCGATCAACAACAAGCGCTGACATTAATGCAGAAATGGATGTCAGATCAGCAATAGGCTGATTTGATTGCACCAAGACTGTCACTTTATTGGAATGCAATTGTAGTTTTTTTGTAATCAGCAATCATATGAAATCGTTAAAGGCCTTTGGGAAATAGATGCAGTTGGATACCCAAAAGTTAGCAGGATCATTGAAAGCAGCCATTCTTGTCAAGGCGGTCGGCCCGAATGTCGCACGGCCTTTATTGGAAAAACTTTCAGAGGATCAAAAGGGTCTTATTATGAGGCTTCAGTCGCAAGTAGGGCAGGTTCCTGCCAATCTTGTTGAAAAAATTATTGCTGAATTTCTCTCTCAGGCCGGATATATGCAGCCTCCTGATGAAAACAGGAAACAGATTCAGGATAAGACGCAGGAAAGTAATAAAAGCGGTGATGATGAAAATCTACCCAAGAGTTTAAAAGCATTGCAGTCCATAGCACCTGATCAACTCTACCAGTTGATCAAAGATGAACATCCCCAGACAATCGCCTTGATAGTGGCGCATTTAAAGCCTGGTTCAGGCAGCGACATATTGGGACGCTTACCTGATGAATTGAAGTCAGATGTTGCCCTGAGAATTGCGAATTTAGACAAGATATTATCCGGCATGGTTGAAGAAATAGATAAGATATTTGAAAAAATCCTGAAGGATAAGGATCATTCATCAATTCAGGAAGCTGGTGGTGTGTCGAAAATTGCAGAAATATTAAACCAGATCGATGGAGCCTCAGCAGAACAGATCATTGATGATATTGAAGAAAATGATCCTGAGTTGGCTGATGAGATAAAACAAAAAATGTTTGTTTTTGAGGATATAATCCTTGTTGATGACAAAGGTCTCCAGAAAGTACTCAGGGCAGTGGAGACACAGGAATTGGCGTTGGCCTTAAAAGCTGCATCGGATGAAGTCAAAGAAAAGATATTTCAAAATATGTCTGAACGTGCAGCCGATATCCTAAAGGAAGAGATGGAAGTCTCAGGTGCTGTACGAATGAAAGATGTAACCGATTCGCAACAAAAGATAACCAAGATAATACAGGACATGGAACGTAAAGGGGAGCTTATAATAAGCGGCCGTGGAGGAGAGCAGTTCATTGGCTGAAAAAGGGAATAAATCGGTTAATTGTCAACAATACGCATTTCCACCTTTGTATGATTCTAAACCACAGGCAGGGAAGCAGAAAGCCGGGTCCGCTGACTGTCAACCGACAAAAGTTGATCTGTCAGAAATTGAGAGGCAGGCTTTTGAAAAATCATACGCAGAATGTTTTAAAGATATACTTGAAAAAAGAAAAAATATTGTGGAAAAGGCGGCAGCTTCGGTAAATCTCCAGCGGAAGGATTGGAATAATTTGATTGAAAGATTGGAAAGGAAGATATCAAGAGAAATAATCCATGCAGGACTGGATCTTGCCGAAATATTAATAAAACAAAAACTGAGAACGGATCAATATTATATCAGGAATATAGTTAATAACGCCATGGGCCATGTTGTCGCAAATGGGAAAGTAATAATTAAAACAAATCCTGAAGATTGGCAAATAATCAAAGAAATAATTGATAATCGTGAAATTGAAACGCCTAATTCAGACTTGGTCCAGGTTGAATCAGATAGTGGCATCGAAAAAGGTGGATGTATTATTGAGTCAGATTACGGTACTATAGACGCACGCATTAGTTCGCAACTGGAAGTAATAAGGAAAGCAT
>JALVQM010000430.1 GCA_027025615.1 Desulfobacteraceae bacterium
GGAACGCCAGTCAAAATGCTCACAGAACCGCTCGGCAGGCTGCGTCCGGCTTATGTTCGGTTCCTGGGCCAGGATGACCATAATCCACCGGATCGAGGTCGTGTCTATATTGTCGAGGTGGCTCAGCATGGGTGTCGAGCATTATGCCATGACTCGACACCGTTGTTCAGAAGTATTTGTGGGTAATTGTCAGGCTATCTCAGGTATTGCAACTATATATAATATTTGAAAATCATGTTATCCAACCTGCGTATACTCGGCATGTTTCTGGGAACTGCCGGCATGTATTTTTCTTTTTTGTATTTTCGAGGGAAAAACTGGCATAAATTTAATTTTCTTCTTTCATCTCTCATATTTTTCGGCATATTCCTTGTATCCTATAATCCGGAATTCGTGAATTTTCTGCAGCGGTTTCTTTCTTTTGAACGGGCGGAATATGGCCGGTTGCTTGGGCTCCTCGTCTCTGCAGTTTTACTGCTTTTTATACTGTTACTCTATGTCAAGAGCAGATGTGACGATCTTCGCTACCAGTTTGACCTGCTTGTCCGGGGCATCGGCCTGGAAAAAGTTACGGAACTAAAACATGCCGAGGAAAAAATAAAAAGCCTGATGATTATTATCCCGGCATACAATGAGGCTAAAAACCTTGAAATTCTTCTGCCAAAGATACCTGAATCTATTTGTGGTGAAGAAGTTGGTGTCATAGTTATTGATGATGGAAGTACTGACGAGACCTTCCAGGTTGCACAGGTCCATGGATGTTTGACTGTCCGTAATGTCATCAACCGTGGCCAGGGAGGAAGTTCACGGCTTGGATACGATCTTCTTAGCGAGTTCAATGTACGTTTCGGCGTGACTATGGATGCGGATAATCAGCATCGACCTGAGGATATAGAAAAATTGATAAGACCTATTCTTCATGATGAGGCTGATCTTGTAATTGGCTCACGGATACTTGGCGACCAGGAAAAGGGAAGTCGGTTCAGGCAACTTGGCATTCATTTTTTCAGTAGAATTATCAGCGCGGCTACCGGTGTAAAATTGACTGATTGTTCAAGTGGATTTAAAGCGTTCCGTATGGAAAAGATGAAGCAGCTTCATTTAAAGGAAGAGCAGTTCCAAGCCGCTGAAGTGTTATTGGTTGCAGTGAAAAAACATCTGCGAGTCATTGAAGTCCCTATTGTTATTAAAAACAGGGGGGAGGGTACGAGTAAGAAAGGGACTAACTTAGTATATGGGGTTATGTTTCTAAAGACAATTATCAAGGCGTGGTGGCGTTAATTTATTATTTTCAAGGATAATTTTGATGGAAAATGTAGCCTTTATTATAGCTTCTCCCCGGTCGGGGACAACTGTTCTTGGTGAGATTCTTGGGCGTCATCCTGATATAGTACAGTGGTATGAGCCCTATTTTATCTGGGATAAATTTTTTCATAAGGAAGGGGCTGATGTGCGTACAGCCGATCAGGCAACTGAAAAGGTGGCCAGCTATATTCGGCGGGAGTTTGAGATTGTACGGCAAGCATCAGGAGCCCGCCTGATAATCGATAAATCCCCTGAGCACAGTTTTAAGATTCCACTTATCCATGCCATTTTTCCCAAGGCGAAAATTATTCATTTGATACGTGATGGTCGGGACGTTACCCTATCCATTAGTCGTGAATGGGACAAGCGACGAGGTATTGTAGAGAATCGTGACTTCAGTGAACTGTTCAAGGTAGCTTGGGGTATGCTTAAGCGTCATCCTTTCTGGCGGAATCGTTTACAGGTCCTCTGGTTCGAGTTCCAGACAACAGCTTCTTTAAATCCTAAATCCTATCTCAATAAATCGAAGTGGCGCGGTCAGGTCGGTTGGGGGCCTCGTTTTCCAGGATGGCAAGAGGCTTTGAAGGAAAATACCATCTTACAGTTTAACGCTCTGCAATGGGTGAAATGTGAAGAGTTTATTCAAAGAGATATTACTCTCCTGCCGGAAGAGCACGTGTTGGATGTCCGCTACGAAGAACTCATGACAAGTCCTGGCCCGCAAACCGAACGTATACTGCAATTCCTTGAACAGGACGCCTCTTTTGCCGCTGAGATTTCTGCAGAGTTAAGGACAACAAGCATTAATCGATGGAAGAAGCATTTTACTGATGAGCAAGTGAAGGAGATACTGGTAACTGCGCGCCCCATGCTTGAACACTTGGAATATCCTATTTAATTTATAACATGCAGGAGTGTGATATTTAATGCCATCACTTGGAACATATACAGACCTCGTCAAGTTCCACTCAATCAAGCCGTTTTTTTGGGACACTTTTGCAAGGGGGAGTCTCAGGGTCTTGAAATTGGGATTTTTCAAGATCGACTAATAAGAACAACAGAGGTCACATATGTGCGGTATTTTTGGACTCATTGTCCCTCCGGGTACGTTGGTTTCTTATCCGGTATTTGAAGATATCTGTAAACAGCTTTTTATTCTTTCTGAAACTAGGGGCCGTGAATCAGCTGGTCTTGCGGCTACTTCTGCGTCAGAAAAAGGAATCAGGATTTTCCGTAAGCCATCTGCACCTTCTGAGCTCATCCGAATGAGTGGATTTAAAAATATTGTTCAGGATTGCTACGGCCCTATGGGCAACAACTCCGTTCCAAATCCCTCTGCACCAGCATGCCTGATAGGCCATGCCAGGCTGGTTACTGATGGAGCGCAGACCACCGACACAAATAATCAGCCAGTTATTTATAATGATTTGGCCCTAGTTCATAACGGCATAGTGGTTAATGATGAGGTGTTGTGGGGTGAATATGACGATCTGGAAAGGCACTGTGAGGTTGATTCCGAGGTTATTGTTGCATTAATAGATAAGTTGACTCAAGAGGGCATGCCGATGGATCAAGCGATCAGGGAAGCATTTGGCATGATAAAGGGGGCCGCCTCAATAGCACTTATGCGTGAAAAGAGTTCTGCGCTAGCGTTGGCAACCAATACCGGGTCGTTGTTTTTGTGTAAGGCCCAAGCCGTACCCCTCTGCTTCTTTGTGTCTGAGTTGTATATTGCCCAAAAGATTGCATCTAACCGCCGATTCAGGAGAGTGTTTGGAACGTGTGAGATTGAACAACTCAAGGCCGGGCAGGGTTGCCTGGTTGATATGGAACAGTGCATTTCAGGCTACTTTGATCTTAAGCAACCAGAATATATTGATTTAAGTGGCAACCTATCCGTATCGCAGATCGGTCGCAGCTCCACGGAAAAGAAAAGCGACCAACTACTAAAAATAAAAAAACTTTCTATTGATATCCCGCCTCTTAAAAGATGTACACGGTGTATTCTACCAGAAACAATACCATTTATTGAGTTTGATGAACAAGGCGTGTGTAATTTCTGCCGTAATTATACTAAAAAACCTGTTCTCGGCAGGGAAGAACTTGAAAAAGTTGTAGCTCCCTATCGAAGTAAAAACGGTGAACCTGATTGTATAGTTGGCCTAAGTGGGGGGCGGGACAGTACGTACACCCTTCATTATCTGAAAGTCGAGTTGGGGATGAACCCTATTGCGTATACGTATGATTGGGGAATGGTGACAGATCTGGCGCGAAGAAATCAGTCAAGAATATGTGGGAGACTCGGGGTTGAACATATCCTTGTTTCTGCTGATATTGAAAAAAAGAGACGGTATATACAGAAAAATATCAAAGCATGGCTGCAAAAACCGGATCTTGGCCTTATCCCTCTTTTTATGGCGGGAGATAAACAATATTTTGCTTATGCCCATAAAGTTCGAAAGCAGACAGGAATTCCACTTGTCATGTGGTGTTCCAATCCGCGTCTGGAAAATTGCGTGTTTAAGTCAGGCTTTGCCGGGATTAATATAGGGGGACGACGGGTATGGGATATTTCACTTCTGGAAAAAATAAAAATAGCCTCTTACTATGGCACAGCTTTTCTTCGGAACCCGGCCTTCCTTAATGAATCCCTGAAAGATACCTTGGTCTCGTTTTACTGGTCATGGCTTGTCCCTCATGATTTTGTCTTTTTTTTCGACTACATCCCATGGGATGAAAAGATTATCATGGATACTCTCCGCCGAGAGTATGAGTGGGAAGTGGATGGGGGGACAACTTCAACATGGAGAATAGGTGATGGGACAGCTGCATTTTATAATTATATTTATTATAAGGTAGCAGGATTCACTGAACATGATACATTTCGAAGCAATCAGGTTCGGGAGGGTATGTTGACCAGAGATGAAGCACTCAGCCTGGTTCATGAGGACAACAAGCCACGCTATGATAGTCTTGCCTGGTATGCTGAAACAAACAACTTCGATCTGGACAGTGCACTCCGGGTCATTGATGCGATTCCCCCCCTCTATTATTCCCACTGATTTCATTAATTCGGGCCGATCGTCAATTGCTGATGAAAATGCATAGAGTGCGTATGGCACTAAATGGTAAGTTTCAGCAGGAGCTGGCCTGGAATCTTGTAAGTCTGGGGATTATGGGTGCCAGTGGCATCCTGTTGAATATCCTGATAGCTCTGTTTTATGAACCTGCGCACCTGGGAATATTTAATCAGGCGTTTGCCGTCTATATCTTTTCCTCCCAGCTTGGCGCCGCAGGAATTCCTGTTTCCACGCTGAAGTATGTTGCTGAATTTTCACTAAACAAAAATCGTTGCCAGACCATCATGGTCACTGGGCTACTCGTTGCTGCTTTTTCAGGTATAACCGTATCGTGCCTGCTTTATTATAGTCGAGGCCTTATTGCTTCTTTATTGGCAAGCCCGGGCATGGTTTCTGCCGTGGCTTGGATTAGTCCCGGACTCTTCTTTTTTATTATAAACAAGGTGTTGTTGAATATATTGAACGGACAGCGAAGGATGAAGGCTTTTGCTGTACTGCAATCTTTGCGCTATTGTTTCATGGTCGGAATCTTTTTTTTTCTGGCAAACATCAAGTGGCCTGGTGCCAGTCTTTCCGTAGTGTTCACCGTGGCCGAAGTTCTTCTTTTTTTCTGCAGCCTGCCGTTACTCCTGCCCTTGTTCTTTCCAATAAAACTGAAGGACATCCGGTATTGGACCGTGTGTCATGTTGAGTTTGGAACCAAATCTTTTTTAAGCGGCATGCTGCTTGAGCTGAATTCACGGGTCGATGTACTTATGTTGGGATATTTTTCCACGGATACAGTAGTCGGGGTATATAGTTTCTCTGCCATCCTGGCAGAAGGTGTTTTTCAAATTCTTGTTGTGGTCATACGCAACGTGACCCCGATTCTTGTTCGGCTTATTTCTCTGGGGAAAATTGATGAGCTGAAACAGGTCATAACGAAAACGAAACACATCACTTTTTTTTCCATGGTTGTTGTTGGCACGGTCCTAGTGGGAACCTATCCGTTGTTGATCCATATGCTTACCAATAAGATTGACTTATACGCCGGCTGGCCAGTTTTTTCCATTCTGGTTTGTGGTATAGTGGCGGCATCCGGTTATCTGCCGTTTCGCAATATTCTCCAAGCTGGTGGTTATCCTGGTTGGCATACGATCATGATCAGTTTTCTGGTTGTGATCAATATTGTTTTAAATGCCCTGTTTATTCCCCAATGGGGCATGGAAGGTGCGGCGGTTGCCACGGCCATCAGTATGGTTCTGCTTATCCTGCTCCTCAGGGGGATGGCGAATAGAGTCTTTGGATTCAGGATATTAGAGTGATGGAATAAGCAGAAGTTATGTACATATTTGTCAGAGGAAATAAGCAAGGGCAGGCTGGGGCGAAAGAGACGAGTCAGCTCATGGATATGGGACAGCTCGATAAAGCACTCACCTGTGCTGAAGAAGCCGTACGCCTTAATCTTACCGAACCTGCATGTAAAAATTTGCTTTTACAATTGAATAAAAAAACTATGGGCAGGTGAATGTGAAGCATATCTGCCATATCTCAACTACATTTAATCTACGTTCAGGTTCTGCGCGACGGACTTCGGCAATTATCAAAGAGTCAATCAGGTCCGGATATCGTGTATCTCTGATCATAGGGAAAGATAACGACCTGAAGCAATCCGACCTGGCCGGTGTTGACATATTTTCTGTGCCGCGCATGGTAAAATATGTCAAGCCGGGATGTGACTTCAATGCCCCGGGGGACATTAAAAAAGTTCTCGCAGGGATCAAGCCTGATATTGTTCATACCCACCTGGCCAAAGCTGGTATCTTCGGCCGCCTCGCCGCCAAACGTGCTGGGGTCCCGTGTGTCCTGCATACGGTGCATGGGCCCACTTTCCCTTCCCGGCTATCTTTGCATAAGAGGATTATTTATCGTGCAATGGAACGAATTTGCGCTCGAATGACAGACCGGTTTATTTTTGTTGGTAAAGAATTGCAACAGTCCTATATTCAGGCCCGCGTATGTACCCATGCCAACTCTCACGTTATTCGGACCGGTCGGCCCGACAAGGTAATTGATCGCCGGCCACTGTCCGATTCAAAGAGGCAACGGCTGCGGAATGCTTTGTTTGGTGGCTTTGGGACGGATTTTCTTATTGTTACCGTTGGCCGACTTGTGCCTGCAAAACAGCTTGAGCATGCTGTGTTGATTTTGGTGCAACTACGACAAAAAGGAGTTCCTGCCAGGCTTGCGATTGTTGGTAAATCGTTGTTGGCGGAGGAACAGGGATATGAGCACAGAATTCTTCAGCTTGCTCGTGAGCAGCATGTTGAGGATTTCATAGTTTTTACAGGGTTTCGAACCGATGTCCCCGATGTGATGGATGCCGCTGACGCGGTTCTGCTGACATCACGATATGAAGGACTGCCTAATGTCGCCGTGGAAGCACTGATCGCAAAAACACCGATGGTTGCGTATAATGTCTCTGGGATATCTGAAGTCCTGAAACACAGGGAAACCGGGTACATTGTTCAGCAGGGCGATGTTGACGGTGCGGTTGCGGGGCTGTGCTACTGGTATTCCACTGGGAAAAAAATAGTATGGCAAAATGAAAAGGAAAACCATGCAATACTCAATTCTTTTCGTGAGAGCACTATGTTGCGGCAAAAAATGAACCTATATGAAGAGATTTTTTGCAACTTACCGTCCCGGTAGCGCCTGTACCTAAGGTCTCTTCGGCCGATCTAGCGGAGTCTTACATGCCCACCTACCTCGTTTGCCTAAGAAATAATGCTTGGAACATCCTTTATATGTGTTGCGTTTCACTTTATCCGAAAATAAGGTTGTGCATGTTTTTAGCGTAACATGTTGATTTCTATTGTTGGTTGTGCCGTCAAGGCATGCTGGTTCATCCGAAAATCACCCACGGAGGACATGCCTGCCCATGCCGGAGTCGGAGATTTTCATTGTTTGTTGTGGCTGGCCAATCTGGTCCAGCTATGCTGGTTTATCTGAATAACATTTTTTTGATTCTTTTGAACGTCGAGAACACATGGCGTGATAACTTTACAAAATTTTCAGTAATTTGATATAGTATCTCTTTTGCTAATCATTATCGATAGCAGCGTCATTTAATCTTCTTATGTTTATATAGTGATTACAGAAGAATGTATCGTATACCACGGTCATCAAAATCAAGAGATTATACCCTCGAATTTGTTGCTGAGAACTTCAACCTTTTCAATGACCGGTGGCAAGGCACTTAAAAGATAATTTGTAATCATTTATAAAAGATATGATATTTGTCCGTTTGCTTAATTTGATAAATACGGACAGGTATCCAAGTAATATTAGAAAAAACGCCAATTTTGAGCACATAATGTACGAAATAACAATATGATGCCTGTTTTGTTCGCAATTCCTGGATTCGAATGAAATTTTTTATTTAAGGACGGACAGCAGGCGGGCATGTGTTTCCCTGGTGCTTGTAATTTGTTCTTGATTGCACGAAATTGTACACGAGCGTCGATTCGCCATCGTCCCCTCCTTTACGGAGCGAATCGCCCATACAAGGTTTGGTGTATCTGTAACGGTCTACGATTTCTTCTACACTGAAATACGGTGAATGATGAAACATTATTTAACGAGTTATTCCAAAAAACGTCAATATTTTCTGTTTGGTGGGGATCTGTTTGTCTTGCTACTTGCAATTTTTGTGAGTTATGCAATTCGAATATTTATCAATTCACATGAGCTTTCTTTGGAACAACTGGCCATGAAATTTTCTCCTTGGCTGATTCTTGTTGTACTTCCCCATCTTATGTGCCTTTACCTTCTTGATCTCTATAATCTTGATAGGTTAATATTGCGCTTTCGCTCTTCAGTTATGATCGTGTTCAGTGTTGGCCTCGCCGGTTTAATTATTGGTTCAATCTTCTTCTTTTTGCCCAAATATGTGTTCGGTAGACAGATTTTATTAATCCATTTAATTGTTTCCTCTTTTTTCCTCGCTGGATGGAGAATTGCGTTTTATGAGTTGGTTTCGATCAACGAAACTACCAGGCAACTTGCTTTTATTGGATCTGTCGAAAATTTTATTGTTTTTTGCAAGATCTTGAGCGAGATAGATAAAAAAAGCCTGAAAGTTGATAGTGCTTATTTTATTCCCAGCCCGGAAAGTGAAAGTTTCCTTCTGCCGGAAGGGGTAACAGTTTATAGGTCGTTGGAGCAACTTCTAAATTCCAGAAATTTTGATATCCTTGTTTTTGATGTGTTGGGGAAAAAGTTTGGAAATGAGGAAATTCGATCGATAATGGAAGAAAAATATAGAAAGAAGGGGGTTTTCGATATTCCATCCTTTATAACAAGCCTGTCAGGTAGAATTCCTCTTGACTTGATTGACGGCTATTGGTTGTTGAGCCGGGAGGGTTTGCAGGGATATGTCAGCAGGCCTTATGTTCAGGTTAAACGCCTATTGGATATCATTGGTTCCTGTTTTCTTTTGCTTGTTTTCTCCCCTATTTTCGTTCTCCTTGCCATAGCACTTAAAATCGATAGCAGGGGGCCGGTTATATTTTCCCAGCAACGAATCGGAAAAAATCGTCGAGCATTTAATTGCTTGAAATTTCGAACAATGGTTAAAGATGCCGAATTGGTCAGCGGCCCTACCTGGTCCAGTGGGGATGATCCAAGAATTACACGGGTGGGAAAGATGCTGCGAAAATCAAGGCTTGATGAACTACCTCAGTTATGGAATGTTTTGAAAGGAGACATATCCTTTATCGGACCACGACCTATCCGGAAACATTTTGCTGACAAACTCTCAAAGGTCATTCCATTTTATGAGTTGCGATTCAGTGTTCAACCCGGCTTGAGTGGATGGGCCCAAGTTAATTATGGCTATGCCGGATCAGTCGAAGGACAGAAGCAGAAATTTGAGTATGAACTTTTCTATATTCAAAACATGTCGGTATTTTTAGATATACTAACCGTGGTAAAGACTGTTAAAAGTGTTTTTTCCCTGCAGGGAAAATAGTACGATGAAATCGTGTAGATTGCACGCTGGTCCAACTGGAGCATCTAAGTTTCAGTTTTATCGTTTGATTCAGTTGAGTTTAGGTCTTTATCTTCTGCTGAATGTATATATTAACAGCTATATTCTAATAACGTTTAACCGGACTTGTTTTCTTCCTCTTTTCTGTCTTCTTTTATTCAGTCTGATTGCCATTCGTAAGAATCATTTTTTTTCTTTTCTTCTCTTTGTTTTCGGCTTCACTTTTTTTCTTTTCGGCTTTCGTTCCTATGATGTGCAGAGTCGTTTTTTTGAAATGGAGGTGGCCGTACTTTCCTTTATTATACTGGTAAAAGATCGAAGTCATCTCAAATATCATATTGAAGATAACGTAGTTGAATTATTACTCTTGTTCTACTGTTTTCTTGCTTTTTTCTCTTTGTTATTGCTCCCTCTTCAGGATATTTTTGCTAAAATCCGGCTTTGGGGGATCCACGATTATGCTTTTTTTGTATTGAACGCCACTCCGGAGTTACCTGAATATTCAATAGCCGCTGTAAACAGACTGTTGCTGTTTTCACTTGCTGCATGTCTGTTGGCCCACGGGGGGACAAGTGCAGAAAAATATTTTCAGTATATTATTAATGGAGCTGTCTCGGGCCTGGTTATTGCCGCAGCTATAGGTCTTCTTGAATATTTTAATGTCTTGTCACTCTCCTGGTATGTGCCCGGTTCATTGAATAAGCTGCACTCTTTGTTTTTAAACCGCGGCTGGTATGCCGAGTATGTAATCTGCCTTACTCCTCTGTTGTTTATAGGTGTGTGCCGTCGACCAGAACGACGGCGTCTGTATATTCCTGTGATCTTTGTTGCCCTTCTCGTTATCGGGGTTTCCATTCTCTTTACAGGGGCCAGAAGCGGTTGGGGACTTTTTGCCATACTTGTTGCCTGGAGTTTTTTTGTTTTTGTCGGTCAGGGAAATCTGCGACAAAAAGTGGTCAAAAGCCTTCTCTTTTTTTTAATGACCGTTCTCCTGCTTTTTGTCATATCGCTTTCTGCTTTTAAGGTTTCACTGGTTCATGATGAGCCCGGTGTACGTTCGCCGAAGTCGATGACGGCCAAACAGATATTTCTCCAAAAAAGGTTAAAGAACCTGTTTAAAACCGGTCGAATAAAAAACTGGCAAGATACAATACACCTTATTGACGGAAGGTTTTTATTCGGACGCGGGTATGAATCGTTCAGTCGCCAGGCACATATATTGGCATCCATTCCATCCTCAGGTTACAAACGAAACCAGCAACATCTGAAGATACAGGATACGGCGCATAATTTTTATCTACAGCTTATTGTCAGTAATGGTTTGATCGGGTTGGCTGTGTGGCTGTTGCTCTCCGGATACGCAGCATTGGTGTTGCTGAGAGATTACAGAGAAAATGACAGCTGTGAAAGTATGGTTGTTTTCATGTGCATACTTTCCTTTCATCTTTACGGCTTGACCCAGAGTATGCAGTATGTACCCATGATCTGGTTTCTGGTTTTTTTGTTTTTCAGTTATGCCATAATGCGGGAGAAGAAGGTCGGAATGCGAGAGTACCGCAAATCAGGTCGTCTGGCTGGAGCCCTTTCCGTATTTATTTGTCTTCTTGCCGTCAGTTCCTACGCCTTGAATGTGGGACAGAAACTGGAAGCCGACCGATATGGTGTGGCCGTTTTTGCTGTTGATCAGGATTTATACCGCTATAGAGGTTTTTACCCAAAGGAACTCTGGTCGGGAAAGGGTGTCTATCGCTGGAGTGGCAGGCAGGCCGAGATACGATTTTGGAAAGATGGTATAATTGAAATCTCTTTTAAATGTATTACTCCCGGGCTTGGTGACAATCCACTTATTTTTGAAGTCTTGTTGGATGGGCGGATCATTGACAGGCATACCTTTTGGGAAGCAAGTACGATTAAAAGAAAATATTGGATTCCCGGGGAAGGAGATGGGATGGAAAGCATATTGGAACTCCGTGTTTCTAGAACATGGAATCTTCGGCAATCCGGAATGGGAAGCGATACAAGAAATCTTGGGGTGGCCGTTAGCGAGCCAAAATTTATTCGACAATTTCCTTCTGATGATCTTGGATTCTACGACTGGCAGGTATTTATGGGGGAGGACCGGGAGAAAGGCCACCGCCTGTTAAAATATAGATGGACTCGTCAGGAGGCTGTCCTTAACCTGTCCCGTTACGAGAAAGATTCAATGGCACTTCTTTTGAAGAGCGATCAACCCTATATTGAAAAATATCCTGTTAGCATAGAGTTGTTGCAGCATGGTTCGGTCATTGATTCCCTAACTCTGCATGATCACCGATGGCAACTATTTTCATTTCCACGCCAGGTTAATTTTGACAGGCCGTTAACGATCAGGGTCAACCGAACCTGGAATCCTCGACGCGAGGGGAGTTCTGATGATCCCCGTGATTTGGGTGTTGCGGTGGCCCTGGTACCTGCGGATTTTGACAAAGAAGTATCCGATACCAGCAAGGTGCCGGTGATAAGGAAGGATACACTTCCCGCCGGGCAGGCCGTACAATGATTATAGATAATGATACCCCACGATTCGTCGGCCCAGATTCGGTGATATATGTCGCCGGCCACAGTGGTATGGTGGGCGCAGCCATAGTGCATCGTTTGAAAGTTGCCGGTCTGTGCAATATTGTTACCCGCAGTCACGCCGATCTTGATTTGCTGGATCAGGCGGCCGTGGATTTGTTCTTTCAGGAAGAATGCGTGGATTGTGTTATCTTAGCTGCTGCCAGGGTTGGGGGTATCCTGGCTAACAGTACCTATCCTGCTGATTTCATTTATCAGAACATTGTCATGCAGGCCAATGTGATACATAGCGCCTGGAAATTCGGGGTGAAAAACCTGGTATTTCTCGGCAGTTCCTGCATTTATCCAAGGCTTGCCCCGCAACCCATGAAAGAAGAATACCTGCTTTCCGGCCCTCTGGAACCAACCAATGAACCGTATGCAGTAGCCAAAATCGCCGGTATTAAAATGTGCGAGGCCTATAATCGGCAGTATGGGACACGCTATTTTGCCGTAATGCCGACCAACCTCTTCGGTCCGGGTGATCATTATGACCTTAATGATTCACATGTGTTGCCGGCCTTGATTCGGAAAATGGACGAAGCTAGGCAGCATGGTGACGACACTGTGACCGTCTGGGGAACAGGAACTCCGCGCCGGGAGTTTCTTCATTGTGACGACCTTGCCGATGCCGTTGTTTTTCTCCTGACAGCCGGACCTGAAAAGGTGTTTGCCGCATTTCCCACAAATGGTACGCCACTTATTAATATAGGCTGCGGCAAGGATATCAGCATACGCGAGCTGGCGGAATGCGTACAGGAGGTTGTCGGTTTTACAGGTGGTATCCGATGGGATACTGCAAAACCGGACGGAACACCGCGGAAACTTCTTGATATCACCAGGCTGAAAGCACTGGGATGGCGTCCGAGAATATCACTGCGTCAAGGGATCCGGCAAACCTATGTCGACTATGTTTCAGGTAGAGATTCCCTATAGATCACAATGAAAAAATTACGATTTCAGCATGATGGTTTTTACTTGACTGTTTCTGGAAATTCACGTTGCGATCCGAGATTGACATTCTCATGGGAATCATTTATGTTTTAAAATTTTGATTTCTCTGCTGAATAATTCATTTTATGGTGGACTCATACAAAGTGCCAAGGCAGTTAAAGTTTTCAAATCCGTTGTCCACGAGGTAGTACGTCATCCTGGAGTGCTGTTGTTGGGGGCATCTCGCATTGAAACAACCTGATTCCCGACAACAGACCCCGGTAAGCAACCACAGGAATCCTATCTCCAGGAGGTTGCTCCGCCCCTCATAGAGAGACTATAAAGACCGATAGCAACTGCGCAAATCTGAGTCACCTGTGACAGCTTACAATTATAAGGTTCATGACGCCTCATATCTATGATCCCGGTGATTGGTTGCAACCATGGGATTGACGAGGTTGGTAGAATGCAGGATTGCGGATTGAAAGACTTTTTATGACTATTTCATTTTATGGAAAGATAGAACTGTCTGCTTGAGTATTTCCCGTTTGCAACTATTTCCTAACAAAGGATAACGTATATGACTAAAAAAGCCTTAATTACCGGAGTGACTGGTCAGGATGGTGCCTATCTTTCCGAGTTTCTGTTGAACAAGGGTTATGAGGTTCACGGAATTAAACGTAGGGCCTCTCTTTTCAATACCGATCGTATTGATCACCTGTATCAGGATCCACATGAAAAACAACTGCGTTTTATTCTCCATCATGGCGACCTGACAGACTCTTCCAGCCTTATCCACATCATTGAAAAGGTGCAGCCGGATGAGATTTATAATCTGGCGGCCCAGTCCCATGTACAGGTATCTTTTGAGGAGCCGGAATACACGGCCAATTCCGATGCCTTGGGGACTCTGCGAATTTTAGAGGCCATCAGGACCATTGGCCTGACCGGGAAAACCAGGTTTTATCAGGCCTCCACCTCCGAACTTTTCGGCAAGGTTCAGGAAGTTCCACAGCGGGAAACTACACCGTTTTATCCGCGTTCTCCCTATGCAGTGGCCAAGCTGTATGCTTACTGGATCACAGTGAATTATCGCGAAGCCTATGATATGTATGCTTGTAACGGCATCCTGTTTAATCACGAATCTCCGGTGCGGGGCGAGACTTTTGTCACCCGGAAGATTACCCGTGCCCTGGCCAGAATTGTCCTTGGCGATATGGAATGTACCTATCTCGGCAATCTCAATGCCAAGCGTGACTGGGGCCATGCCCGGGATTATGTCGAAATGCAATGGTTGATGCTGCAGCAGGACAAGCCTGAAGATTTTGTCATAGCCTCCGGAGAGCAGCATTCGGTGCGTGATTTTGTCAATGCGGCCGCCGAAGAACTTAAAATAGAGATAGCCTGGCAGGGAGAAGGACTTGAAGAAACGGGAACAGTTGCCTCGGCGGAACAGCAGGAGTTGATCGGTAAGACCATTGTTCGGGTGGATCCCAGGTATTTCAGACCGACCGAGGTCGAGTCCCTGCTTGGCGACCCTTCTCATGCCAGGAATAAGTTGGGATGGAGGCCGAAAACAAGTTTCAAGGAACTGGTTGCGGAAATGATCAGCTACGATATGGAAGAGGCTCGGCGAGAACAGTTGTGCAGGAGGGAAGGTTTTTTAATTCAAGATCATTTTGAATAACTGATCGTTTTTTGTTTTTTCGAGGAAGTATTTTTGAAGAAGACAGCGTTGATATTCGGCATTTCAGGGCAGGACGGTTCCTACCTGGCCAGGTTGCTCCTGAAAAAAGGATACAAGGTGGTGGGAACGTCCCGTGATGCCCAGATGTCGTCCTTTGCCAATCTCAAGAAGCTTGGCATCTATGACAAGGTAGATGTACTGTCAGCCTCTCTTGGGGATTTTCGCAGTGTTCTTCAGACGCTTCACCATGCAAATCCCGATGAGATTTATAACCTTGCCGGTCAGAGTTCGGTCAGCCTTTCCTTTGATCAACCGGTGGAGACTTTTGAATCCATCGGTATAGGAACTTTGAATCTGCTTGAATCAATCCGTTTCATGGATAACGGTGCCCGTCTGTATAATGCTTCTTCCAGCGAGTGTTTTGGTAATACCGATGGGGTTCCGGCAATCGAAGAAACACCGTTTCGACCGCGAAGTCCCTACGCCGTTGCCAAGGCGGCTGCCTTCTGGGAGGTTGCAAACTATCGTGAGGCCTATGGTCTTTTTGCCTGTTCCGGTATTCTGTTTAATCATGAGTCCCCTCTGCGTCCCGAGCGTTTTGTTACCCAGAAAATAGTGGCTGCCGCCTGTAGAATTGCCGCTGGCAGCGATGAAAAATTAAAACTGGGTAATACATCCGTTCAGCGTGACTGGGGCTGGGCACCCGAATATGTCGAGGCTATGTGGCTGATGCTGCAACAGGACAGGCCGGAAGATTTCATTGTTGCCACCGGTGCCACCTATGCTTTGCAGGATCTCGTCCAGGAGGTGTTTGCCTGTGTCGATCTGGACTGGCGGCAATATGTCGAATTGAATCCGGATCTGTTACGGCCCACCGATATTATGGTTTCGGTCGCAAACCCCATCAAGGCTGAGCAAAAGTTGGGTTGGAAGGCGCGTTCCTTCATGCCTGATGTGGCCGCTATGATGGTTGCTGAAAAAAAACGACAACTCAGCTCTGTTCAATAATCCGGCGGATTTTCTATTGTGGATAGACTACGAGCACTTTGGCAGTACCGTGGTTTTGTTGTTTCCATGGTCGCCCGCGAATTTAACAGTCGCTATCTTGGTTCCCTGCTGGGAAGCCTGTGGGCGGTTTTGAATCCAATGGCTATGATTTTTATTTACACGGTTATCTTTTCCCGTATCATGCGTGGAAAACTGCCAGGAATCAATGACTCCATGGCGTATGGCTTGTTTGTTTGTGCCGGCCTGCTGCCATGGATTTTTTTTACAGAGCTGCTCAGCCGTTTTCCCAATATTTTCATTGAACAGGCCGCCCTTTTAAAAAAAGTCAATTTCCCAAGGATAACCCTGCCGATTATTGCCCTATGTTCGGCAACAATTAATTTTATAATAATTTTCAGCCTGCTGCTTGTTTTTTTACTGATTACCGGCCGTTTCCCGGGCTGGGCTGTACTAGCCTATATTCCTCTTCTAATTATCCAGCAGATGTTTGTGGTCGGGGTCGGGGTTATGCTGGGGAGCATGAACGTATTTTTCAGGGATATCGGCCAGGTTGTCGGGGTCGTGCTTCAGTTCTGGTTCTGGTTTACACCCATTGTCTATGTGATAACCATGGTGCCGGAGGAGGCACAGCGACTGCTTCCCTTTAATCCGATGACGGCTTTTGTCCAAGCCTACCAGGGGATCATTCTCCAGGGCATCTGGCCGGATTTTATGCAGTTCAAACTGCATTTTCTCGGGGCCGTGGTTGCCCTGATTGCTGGTTTTTTTGTTTTTCACAGGCTGGCCGACGATATGGTTGACGAGCTGTGAGCGGCCGTATCGTTGTTAAAAACCTGGGGAAAAAGTATAAGTGCTACCCAAATCGCTGGGCCCGGCTCAGGGAGTGGCTCAGTTTCGGCCGGTCCGTTCACCATCGGGCGACCTGGATTCTGCGCAACCTCAACTTTGAACTGGGTGATGGTGAATCCCTGGGGATAATCGGCGTGAACGGGGCCGGAAAATCTACCCTCCTCAAGTTGCTGACCAGAACTTCCGTCCCCAGTGAAGGGACGGTGGAAATCCAGGGCCGGGTCGCTGCCCTGCTTGAACTGGGGATGGGCTTTCACCAGGATTTTTCCGGCCGGGTCAATGCTCTGATGACCTGTCAGATGATGGGATATTCCAGTGAAGAGGCCCATGATTTGATTGAGGAAATACGGGAATTCTCGGAACTTGGCGACTATCTGGAGCAGCCGGTCAGAGTTTACTCCACCGGTATGCAGGTACGGCTTGCCTTCAGCGCTGCAACGGTGACTCGTCCTGAGATCCTCATAGTTGACGAGGCGCTTTCGGTAGGAGATGCCTATTTCCAGCATAAGTGTATTCGCCGCATTCGTGATTATCGCGATCAGGGAACCACTTTGCTGTTTGTTTCCCATGATCCCGGGGCAGTGAAGTCGCTTTGTCAGCGGGCCATCCTCCTTGATGGAGGTTCCATCATCAAAGACGGTGTTCCCGACACGGTGCTTGATTATTATAACTCGGTCATTGCCCGCAAGAACAATGATGAGGAGATCCGGCAGGCTGCTGGGGACGACGGAGGAGTTTCTACCCGATCCGGCAATGGAAATGCCCGAATACGCTCAGTGGATATTACCAGAAAGGACGGCAGTTCCGTCCGTTCGTTTATCGTCGGAGAGCAGGTTGTTTTACGCTGTGTGGTGGATTTTCATGCAAATATTAAACAACCCACGGTGGGTTTTCTCCTGCGTGACAGGGTGGGCAATGATGTGTATGGAACCAATACAAGCCATCTTGGCTACAAAGACATATCTGTAAAAGAAGGTGACAGTTTTGATGTTGCCTTCCACCTGCCACTCAATGTCGGCCCGGGGAATTACTCCGTCTGTATGGCCGTCCATGGGGGTGACTCGCATTTAGAGGAAAACTGCGACTGGTGGGATCGCTGTCTTGTTCTTCAGGTCATGGCCGGAAATGAGCCTCCTTTTGTCGGTGTCGCTGCTCTCCCGGTAGACGTTGTTATGAACGGAAAGGATGGAGAGATCTCGAAAAGCATGTTGAGGGTTGACCCCGCTGAAATATAATCCACTGGAATCTGAATATATGCTGGAAACAAAGAACCCGGAAATTGATATAGCCGATCTGCTGGAGAAGGTAGGGGCGGAGCTGAAACGGCAGCAGAAGAGATCGGCCGACACACAGAAAAATATCCAACAGGAAGAGCTCTCTTTCAACGATCCCTATACCTGGAATCAGCTGGGTGAAACTTTGAAGATGGCTGAACTCAATGTTGACGCCGGGGCCGAAGTAACCTCCATGCTCCATTACCGCGGCATTGTTCGGAAGATCGCCAGACTGTTAGGCAAGGTAATTGTTTTTCTGGGCCGGGTTATCACCGTTCCCCAGCGAAATTTTAACGCCTCCATCCTCCACAGCCAGCGCATCATACTTGACGGGATCCGGGATATGAATCGCAACACGGCCCAGCTGGAACGAGAGATGGCCCAACTGGAACGAGAGATGGAACGGATAAAGGAAAAATCAGCCCTGATCGACTATCTCAAGACCAGTGTTATTACCCAGGAAAGGCGGGTGTCCATTTTGCTTGAAGAACTGCGTCAACAGGTGGATGGTGAAGAAGAGAGTTCGAAGATTTTAAAACCCGCACTGCGCGGTCCCGATATCCTGGATCCACTGTACCTGGCATTTGAAAATCAGTTTCGTGGAACCCGGGAAGAAATTCGCCGGCGTTTACTGGAATATGTCCCTCTTGTTCGCGAAGCCGGGGCAGGAGTCGAGGGCCGTGAGCTGCTTGATATCGGCTGCGGTCGCGGTGAGTGGCTGGAAATCATGCATGATGAGGGACTGACGGCAAAGGGGATTGATCTCAACCATGTTCTGGTGCGGAAATGCCGGGAAAGGGGATTTATGGTGGAGGAAAATGACGCGCTCAGCTATCTGCGCTCATTGCCTGACAATAGCCTTGGCGCTATTACTTCCTTTCATCTTATTGAACACCTCAGCTTTGATGATCGGGTTGCCCTGTTTGATGAGAGTGTGCGTGTCTTAAAATCCGGCGGCATCGCCCTGTTTGAAACTCCGAATCCGAGAAACCTGCTGGTCGGCAGCTGTAATTTCTGGGCCGATCCCACTCATCTGCGGCCGCTCTATCCTGAAACCCATCAGTTTCTGATGGAATATCGAGGCTTCTGTCGGGTTGAGCTGCTGTATCTCCATCCCCATGAAGGAGAGCAGCGTCTGCCCGAGGAAGAAGCGCCCCAGTTAGCCGCCCGCCTGAACGATGTTCTGTCCTGCGCCCGGGATTACACCATTGTTGGATACAAGGCATGAAACCGGTTGGTGTCGTTATTCCCTGGTTTGGCAGGGATCTGAAAGGCGGGGCCGAGCAGCTTGCCTGGCAGGTGTCCAACCGTTTGGCCGAGCGGGGATATGCGGTCGAAGTGCTGACCACCTGCTGTATCTCTTTCCTTGAAGATTGGTCCACCAATCACCTGCCCGCAGGGGTTGAAAATCTGGACGGACTTGTTGTCCGCAGGTTCAAGGTCGATAAGAGAAACGGTGAGCTGTTTAATCATGCCAATACCCACGCCCTTTCTGTGCCCGCCGAATCGCTGCGGCCCGGGTCTAATCCCTTTACATTCGGCACCGGTGATCTTTTTGTGGCCGAAAATATCAACTCCCAGGCTCTGGAACGGTATCTGAAAAGGAAGGGTAAAAAATATCACGCCGTTATCTTTTTGCCATATCTGTATGGAGTTATCCTAAACGGCTTGCCCCTGGTTGCCGATAAAGCCTGGCTCCAGCCATGTCTCCATGATGAGGTTTATGCCTATCTGCCGGCAGTTGAACATATCATGCGCTGTTGCCATGGCCTCTTGTACAATTCTCTGGGTGAGGAACGGCTGGCCCATAACCTGTTCGGACCAGGAATCAGCCGAAAAGGGCATGTAGTCGGAGTCGGAGTGGAAAGCCTTGATCTGAATCCTGAAGCATTACCGACCAGGGTGGCGGATATCAAGCTGGAGAAAACAAAATATGTTCTCAGCCTGGGGCGACGTGATGCCACAAAAAATACTGCCATGCTGGTTTCCGCCTATAAGAAGTTTCGCGCAGCCCATCCCAGGACGAGGCTGAAACTCATTCTGGCTGGTCCCGGTGAGGAACAGTTCGGCCTTTCTGTGCCTGGAGTCCGAGATTTAGGGCTGGTCTCGGAAAAAGATAAGCAAGCATTGCTTTCCCACTGCCGGGCCCTTTTTCAGCCGAGTCGCAACGAGAGTTATTCCAGGGTGATCATGGAGGCCTGGTTTTGCAATCGTCCGGTGGCGGCCCATGGTGCCTGTCTGGCAACGGCAATGGCAGTGAAGGCGGCCAAAGGCGGCTGGCTGGCCGAGAGCCTTGAGGACTGGGCCGGGCTTTTTCACCAGCTGGAGCAGGTAGACGATCTCCAGTTGCTGGAGGTTGGGAAAAAGGGGAGGGAATACGCCCGCAGGTACGCGGAATGGGATGCGGTGATTGACCGCTACGAGGAAGTTCTTGGTCTGAAGGCTGTAAAAAAAACAGTCAGGTCAAGGCGGCGATCGACATCCATGCAGACTATTCATCAGCTGACACCCGGATTCGCCTACGGCGATGCGATCAGTAACCAGGCCATTATAATTCGCGGCCTGCTAAGGGACATGGGCTATCGTTCGGAGATTTTTACCGAAAATCTCGATCCCCTGATGACCCATGAGGTCCGTCAGTTTAAGGAAGGCAAGGTAATTAAAGGCGATGCCGGGCTGATATATCACCATTCCATCGGCAGTGGTCTGACCGATTTTGTCATCAACCATCCGGGGCCCAAGAGTCTTATCTATCATAATGTCACCCCGCCGGATCTGGTTCGTGACTCTGATCCGGAACTGGCAAAGATACTTGAGCTGGGACTACGTGATCTTGGCCGACTGGCGCCGCATTTTTCCGTTAGTGCCGGCGATTCCTATTTTAACCGTCAAGACCTGGAAGAAAACGGATTCTCAAATCCATTTGTCCTTCCCATCTTTGTTGCCCCGGAAAAATGGAATATCCAGGCCGATCCCAACATGATGCTGCGCCTCCAGGACGGTAGGGACAATATTCTCTTTGTCGGCCGACTGGTGGCCAACAAGTGCCAGCATGACCTGATTGAGGCCTTTGCCGCTTATCGTTCCATGTATGGTAACTGCCGCCTGATTCTGGTGGGTGGATTTATCGAAAAGGAGAGCTATTATCAGCGGCTGGTGGAGCTGGTCCGGCAGCACGGACTTGAAGGCGATGTCCTGTTTGTTGGTAAGGTTCCGGACTCCACCCTTCATGCCTGTTACCGATGTACCCATCTGTACTGGTCCATGAGTGAACATGAAGGATTCGGAGTGCCGTTGATTGAGGCCATGTGGTTTGATATTCCGGTTCTGGCCTATAAGAGTTCGGCGGTCCCGGAAACCATGGGTGTGGGCGGTCTGCTCTTTACTGATAAGAAGGATTTTGGCCAATTGGCAGCAGCGGCGCGGCTTCTTATTCATGATCCGGAAGTAAAAAACAAGGTTCTTGCCGGTCAGCGTAAGCGAAGAAATGATTTCCTGCCAGAGGCCATAAGGCCACAGCTTGAGGCGCTTGTTCGAGGGATGAATGGCTGATCAGTCTGCTGCCGGTTTGCCCGGAAATAGCGTACCTGTAAATGACGGCTCTGTAACCACTACAATTGGAGACGTCGAATACCTGTCCGGCAAATGGTGGGAAATCCCTGCGGTTTGCCTACTGATGCTGGCTCTGGCCATCATTTCAACTTACCCACTGATTCTCCATTTTGATACGGCAATCCCCTATGCCCCGTTTGGCGGCCCCAAGGTCTGGAACCGGTCCGGTGATCAGATCCAGCTCATGTATTGGTTCTGGTTGGTCAAGGAAAATTTTTTGGGGGCCATACCTTTTGACTCAAATCCCTTTGAGTTCAATATGCCTGTTCCTCATCCGACCTCGGGCCTAAATACCATTCCCCTTGCCTTTTTCTACATGATATTCAGCCCGCTGGGCGATGTGGCCGCTTACAACTGTACCATTTTTTCTTCCTACGTGCTGGCCGGTCTCTTCATGTATCTCCTGGTGCGGGAGTATTCCGGCAGTCGAACCGGAGCCCTGTTGGCAGCACTTATATTTACCTTTGCCCCCAGCCGTATCAATGGTTTCACCGCCGGTCACGGTTATGGCTTCCTGTTTTTCTGTTATCCCTTTATTCTCTATTTTTTGGAAAAGGGAATCCGCTCTAGAAAGATCCGCTATGGGATTATTTCTGCCCTTGGCTTGATCTTTCTTTCAATGCTTGAGCCCCATCTTATCTATTATATCTGCGTTTTTTTAGGCGTTTATATCCCCGTGCGCATACTGACTCTGCTTCCCCTCTGCCGTGAGAACTGTACGGCATACCCGCGGTCTGGTACCTGGGTAGGTTCCTGGTCTGAACGGCGCTCTCTGCTGCTGATCTGGGGAGCTGGGGTATCTATGGTTGTGTATATCCAGGTTTTTCTGACCTGTGATAATCAGTCATTTTTTACCCCGGTCTTCTGGTGGATTGTTGGCCTGTATCCATTGATTCCGGTGTTGTTTTCCCTGTGCTGTGCCGCAATCTATCAGCGGCTGGCATCGCTTACCTATGGTGGGAGTCTTGCAGTGGAGGCAGGTTCCCTGTTGCCGTTATATTTATTTCTTCCCCTTGCCACTCTGGCCTGCAGGGGAAAACCGTTTGAGACCGGAATATTGGTCACCACGGCCTTGATGGCTGTTGTTGGGATGAAACTTTGGTTGTTGCGCTCCTTATTGTTTTCCATGTTGAGGGTACTTGCACGTGGGATATTGGCAAAAAAGCGGGCAATTTTTCCAATACTCCCCTTGATTTTTTCCATGGGAGGGATTGTCCTGTGGATTGCATCAAGCAAAATAAAGAGCGTTGCATCCACCATTGCCAGTGGCGGTAGAAGCCTGGAAGATGTTGGTTTGTATTCAGCCCATATCTCCGATCTGTTTTCCTCGATCAGCTCGGTCTATATCGGTATTATTCCGGCAGTGCTTGTCGGATGGCTGCTGCTCTTTTTATTGTGGGGTGTTGCCTTTGCCCGTAGGCAGGAATATTTTATCACTGAATCAGAGGTCCTTTGTCTCTTTTACCTTGCTGTCGCCTATTGCTGTCTTCTTCTGTCCCTTGGGTTGGCATTCGGTAAGGCTTCTCTCTACATCTTATTTTACCATTATTTTCCCTTTTTTAATTACCCCCGGGTTTCCAATCGAATTATTACGCTTTCCCTGTTTGCACTGGCCATTGTGGCGGGCTTTGTCATCCGCAGTATGCAACAGCGCTGTCGTAATCGAATCTCTTTGGCCACAATCAGTCTGCTTGTTGTTGCTGCAGCCGCTTTCCAGCTCAAGGATTATAATATTCTCAAACCTATGGGCATAAATATCCTTGATAAAGGGCAAGATATTTATAATTACGTCCAGAAGAATATCGGAAAAGGAGTACTGCTGGAAATACCTCTGTGGCCTGGAGATTCCCATCAGTCGTCCCTGTATCAGCATTACATTATGCTCGACAGAGTACCACGGGTGAACGGATGCAGTCCCATGGTGTTAACAGAGTATATTGATACGGTCTTTGAGCCCCTATCCCCCATTAACCAAGGCAGGTTGGGCAGGAAACAATACGAGCTTCTGCGCAAGATGGGTGTAAAGTTTATTACAGTCCATGACAATCGCGATATTTTCTTACCGAAAGTCAGTCCCTTTAAACCGATAACAACGATCAGACGTCTGAAGAACTCTCCGTACCTGGATTTTGTTGATATTGAGAACACGATGTATTTCAAGACGTTTGTAAAGAAAAACGACAAACTCTATCTGTTCCGCGTAAAAGATAAGGCCGCTGTTGGGGAACAGAGTGAACCCGCATGGTACGAGATGCCATACTTTTATGATGTCAATTGGCGTCTCCACCATCAAACCGGATCCGTTGTTGAGGATCAAAAAACCGGAAGAATGGTCTTTCAGGCAACGGCAGGGAAGGATAAACCCGGTTTTCTGGTTTATGGTCCCTATGATATCTACTCGCCTGGTGACTATCGCTGTTATTTTACCATTTATACCGATGCGGCGGAAGAAACCAGGGGGAACGTTGCCCGTCTGGAAGTGGCCAGTGTGACGGAAAAAGATGAGTCTGTTGTCCTTGCCCGGAAAGAACTGCAAGGGAAGCCCGGGGTCAGGAAGTATAAAAATCCGTATCTTGATTTTTCGATTGCGGAAAATACCAAGCTGGAGTTTCGCGTTTTTTACTACGGAAATGGCCAGGTACGGGTTGAAAAGATCGTAGTCGACAAGATCGGTCATGATGGGCCGATATACATGCTGGAAGCGGAAACCATGGTCGGTGATACCGGGCAGCTGGTCTTTGTCGATGGTGCCTCCGGCGGTAAGGCTGTTGAGGCCGTGGTCGGTAAAAGTAAACAGGGAGATATGGTCTACGGACCCAGCAGGATTTATCCCAGAGGAAGATACATCGCCCGTTTTTATCTGCGAAAGAGCAGGGCAAAAGGGGAGAATGCGTCAAAAGGAGTTGCTGCGGAACTGTTTGTGACCGATGGACGGAATTTATCTCCTTATGGAAAACGCGTACTCACCGTTGAAGAGCTGAACGAAAAAGAATTTGTCGGGATGGATGTTGATTTTGAACTGGCCAACGACGATGATCTCAGCTTTCAGGTGCGGTTCAACGGCAAGGTGAATCTGCAGCTGGACAAAATTGAAATTATAAGAAAATAAAGTATCATTAAACATGATTGAGCCGTCACCTGGTAGCCATGACACAACGAATAGACTGGGTTGACTATGCAAAAGGGATCGGGATCATCCTTGTTGTCTATGGCCATTTGCTCAGTAGCGGCTTTCATGCAGGTCTCGCAATCCCTGAGCATTTTTTTAGGCTTTCTGACAGTCTGGTGTATAGCTTCCACATGCCTCTTTTCTTTTTTCTGGCCGGTCTTTTTGCCGGGCAAAGTTACAGTAAACGGGGGCTGAAGAAGTTTCTTGTCAACAAGCTGGAGATCATTGCCTATCCTTACCTGATCTGGTCTTTTCTTCAGGCCTTGGTGGAACTGGCCTTTTCGTCCCAGTCCTTCAGGGGGACAACGTATGGCCAACTGTTGGCAATTCCCTACCTGCCGTGGGCACAGTTCTGGTTTTTATATGCACTACTGGCCATGTATGTCGTCTTTGCAATGTTCAGTCTTTTGGGTAAATATTTTCACGCGTTATTGTTTGCCACTGCCGCTATCCTGTTTATATGGCCCATCAACAGTGAAGTCATGGCAATGCACGGCTTCTCCACCGGATTTCTCTTTTTTGTTATTGGTGTTTTGGCTGAGGAATTTTCAGGAGACTCGAGTACATTTATACAAAAAAACATCCCCCCTTTTATAACGCTTGTGTTGCTTTTTCTTTTTGCAGGATCCGGATGGTATATCTTTGAACGGGTCATTGTCCCGACCAGATTGACCGATGGTTCTCATCCCTTTATTTTTTTATATCTTGCCGGACTCGGTATATCAATGTGTATCGGCCTTGCCCAATACCTGGCGACAAAGAAACGGCACCGCTGGCTCAGAATTATCGGCAGGTATTCCCTGCAGATTTATCTTGTCCATATGCTGGCCGGAGTGGGAGCCAGAGTTATTCTCCTGAATATTTTGAAGGTGAGCAATCCGTTTATCCATGTGATTGTCGGGGTGGGAGCAGGTTTGACGGTTCCAATTCTTCTGTACCAGATAACATTGAAGATGAATTTCCCCTACCTGTTTACCTGGAGAAGGATGACAACCGGAACCGGAGGAGAACAATGATCTTTGTTGACGGTCACGTCCATATCTATGACTGTTTTGATATCGATTTACTTTTTTCTTCTGCAAAAGATAATTTTGATCGGGCTGCCGAACAGCTTGGTTTCAGCAAGGAGTCTGCAACACATGTACTACTGCTGACTGAAGGTGCAACTGATAACTGGTACGGCCGACTGCAGGCATCAGGCGGAGGTAAAAAACGTGCTTCCTGCAAGGTATCTGCAAATTGGGGCGGAATTTTTTCCCGGGAAATGGATTGGCTAATGGTCCATCGCCGTGACAATCAGAAGGAAAAGCTCTACCTTGTCGTCGGTCGTCAGATTGTTACCGCCGAGGGCATTGAGGCGCTGGCCCTTTTTTGCGGCGACACGATACAAAACGGGTTGTCCCTGCAAGATACCATCGCCGCTATTCGGCAATCCCGGGGAATTCCGGTTCTGCCCTGGGGGGTTGGCAAATGGCTGGGGAAACGCGGCCGGCGGATAAAAGAATTACTTCTCTCCCATGGAGATGGATTGCTTTTTCTGGGCGATAACGGAGGGCGTCCCAAAATATGGTCGACCCCGACTCTGTTTACCCTGGGCCTGGAAAATAATATCGCACTCCTGCCTGGAACCGACCCGTTGCCCTTACCGGAAGAAGCTTTGCGTGTGGGCAGCTTTGGTTTTTATTTGCAGATAGACGGGCAGCAGCATGAGGACCCGATAGTCTATCTGCGCCATGCATTGTGTTCCGGGGAAGCTGAAATTTTTCCTTTTGGCGAGCTGTTGAAAAACAGAGTGTTTCTGATAAACCAGTTGCGGCTGCGTTTTCGCTCCTTACCCTTCGTTATTTCATGATTTTTTTTAAATGACCATCCGCGATCTGGAAAAAATATGTGCGGACCCGCTTGATATTCTTGTCATCGGCGGTGGTGTGCATGGGGCAACTATTGTCTACCATCTTGCAAAGGCAGGATATCGTGCTGCGATTGTAGATAAAGACGATTTTTGCGCGGCCACTTCAGCAAACAGTCTGAAGATTCTTCATGGCGGCCTCCGGTATCTCCAGCATTTCAATATCAAGCGAATGCGCAATTCCATCACGGCCCGGCGGGAGATGATGCAGTTGGCCCCACATCTGGTT
>JALVQM010000431.1 GCA_027025615.1 Desulfobacteraceae bacterium
ATGAAGTCATGGTTCGCCCGATACGTGAAATTTCAGTCATGCGGGGCTATGATATCAAGGAGCATGTCCTGGCGACCTTCGGAGGAGCGGGGCCCCAGCACGCCTGTGCAATTGCCAGAGCCCTGGGAATAGACACTATATTTATTCACCGTTTTTCAGGTATCTTGTCAGCCTACGGGATTGGCCTGGCCGACGTTGTGGTCGACAAGCAGAAACCATCGTCGGCGACCTGGAGTTCAGAAATCTGGCCCGGCTTAAAGCTGCAGCTGGACGAACTTGAAAGCCTGGCTTTTGCTGAACTTGCCGACCAGGGTTTTGCTTCTGAGCAGATGGAAAGTACGGTTTTTCTAAATCTGCGCTACGAAGGTACTGATACGGCCATGATGATTGCACGGCCGGATGATGATGATTTTGGACGGGCTTTCAGGCAGGCCTACCGCCGTGAATTCGGTTTTGATCTTGAAGCAAGAAAAATCCTGGTAGACGATATCCGTGTCAGGGCCCGGGGCCGCGCCGGGGGTGTGCGTAAGCTGGAAATAGAACCTGCCAGGGGAGCGGCAAAAGCCCTGGAACAGGTGCAATGCTTTTTCGATGACCGCTGGCAGGCTACCGGGGTCTACGACCTTGAAAAATTGGGCGCCGGACACACGATCAAGGGCCCGGCGATCATTATTCATGATACATCGACAATTGTGGTGGAGCCTGGTTGTACGGCGGTTATAACCAGGTTTGGCGATGTACGTATTTCAGTGGGTAGCAGGGGCGGGAAGACGGTTGACACCAAGGTCGATCCGATCCAGCTTTCCATATTTTCCAATCTTTTCATGTCGATTGCCGAGCAGATGGGCCGGATGCTGCAAAAGACGGCGATTTCAACCAATATCAAGGAAAGGCTTGATTTTTCATGTGCCCTTTTCGGTCCCGGCGGCCAGCTGGTGGCAAATGCCCCCCACCTGCCGGTTCACCTGGGGGCCATGAGCGAGGCTGTCAAAGAACAGATCCGACGCAGATCCGGTGACCTGAAACCCGGAGATGTACTGGTTTCCAACCATCCGGCGGCCGGCGGAAGCCATCTGCCTGACGTTACCGTGATTACCCCGGTTTTCAAAGACGGACAGATTATTTTCTGGGTTGCTTCCCGGGGGCATCATGCTGACGTGGGAGGTATATCACCGGGATCCATGCCTCCTAATTCCCGGCGGATCGAGGAAGAAGGTGCCTGCATTACTTCTTTCAAGCTTGTGGAAAACGGCCTGTTTCAGGAAGAAGGAATCACCAAGCTACTGCTTGATCCGGGCAGATTGGAGCCGGGGCCGGGCCGTCCCAGGATTTCCGGCACCAGGACTCTGGCCGATAATATCTCCGATCTGAAAGCCCAGGTGGCGGCTAATCAGAAAGGAATCGAGCTTGTTCTGGAAATGGTGGATCATTACGGCCTGGATGTTGTTCAGGCGTATATGACCCATGTTCAGAATGCTGCCGAGCAGGCCGTTCGGGAGCGTTTGCGGGACCTTTCCCTGTCCAAGAAACTTGCCGATGTAGATACGGTCAAGGCGAAGGACTATCTGGACGATGGCAGCCCGATAACCCTGGCACTTACCATTGACCGCCGCGACGGCAGTGCGGTTTTTGATTTTACCGGAACCGGTACCGAGATATGGGGCAATTGTAACGCTCCCAAGGCGGTGACCAAATCAGCCATCTTATACTGTTTGCGCTGCCTGATAGAAAAAGAGTTACCCCTGAACCATGGTTGCATGATTCCGATTACGGTCAAGATTCCCCCCGGCAGCCTGCTGGACCCTTCGCCCGAGGCGGCTGTTGTGGGGGGCAACGTGCTTACTTCCCAACGGGTGGTGGATGTTGTGCTTAAGGCTTTTGGGGTGGCTGCAGCCTCCCAGGGTTGTATGAATAATTTTACCTTTGGCAATGAAAACTTCGGCTATTATGAAACCGTCGGCGGCGGCGCCGGTGCCGGTCCCACCTGGCATGGGCAGACTGGAGTACACACTCACATGACCAATACCCGTATCACCGATCCGGAAATTCTTGAACGGCGTTACCCGATCCTTTTGCATCAATTTTCGATCCGCAGGGGATCAGGCGGCAAGGGCAGATTCCGTGGAGGCAACGGGCTGGTTCGTGAAGTCGAGTTTTTAGAGCCGTTGAATGTAGCCATTTTATCGGAGAGACGGGTTTACGCGCCGTACGGACTGGAAGGCGGCCAGCCGGGCAAGCGGGGCAAAAACATTTTTATCCGAAAAAACGGTCCTATCCTTAACCTGGGGGCCAAGAACGAGATCCTGGCCATGCCCGGTGATCGTTTCCGCATCCTGACTCCTGGTGGTGGAGGTTTTGGAAGGCCGGATGGCGGCAGTTAGGATGTTGAGCTGATACAGCCTCATGGTTTTGTTATAGGGTATGTCATTGACAGGCTGTTGAAAAACTGTTGTGCTTGTCCTGCGGCTTTTAAATTCCGCTCAAAATGTTTGTTATTCCAGATATACCGGGTTGTTGTTGGATTTTGCCCTGTCCGGCCTGCCCTCATTGCGTTTTTAAACATACTTTAAAAGATTTTTCCTGCCTGTTATCAAGCCCTTTGACAAATGATCCGATTTGACATAGTTAGGCCCGATCGATTATCGTTAATTTTATTTGTCAATGGTTGTGGTTGACTTGCATGGAATCGAAATAAAGATGTTTTTACGGCAAGTACGGTTGTTAAAGGTAGAGCTGGCTTTGCAGGCAAATCCGCGGCACACCATCAAAGCCGGAAAATGCGATGTACTGCATGGAACGCGGCGGTCGCAAACGGGGGTCAGGCACAACCAGGATATAGATACAGACTGTGACGTTGCTGCCATAACTGAAAAAAGACAGGAACATCCAGATGCAAGAAGCTTCAACTGCCCCTGCATCAAATAACGGACAGACTTCAGTCAAGGAACTGCTTTCCGGAACCAAGCCCCACAAACGCCTTAACCAGTGGCTGGCAACCGGCATCTGCGGCAATGATATCACCAGTTCCTGCTTATATGTTTCGGCCATTGCCGCGGTCTATGCCGGAGTGCTGGCTCCTCTGGTTTTGCTGTTGGTAATCGGGGTCCTGTACCTTTACAAGAAGGTCTATACTGAAGTAGTTGAAGCCTTACCGCTTAACGGTGGAACTTATAACTGTCTGCTCAACAGCACATCAAAGTTTGCCGCGGCCATGGCCGCCTGCATGACAATCCTTTCTTATGTTGCCACGGCTGTCATTTCTGCCAAGACCGGGGTTGAATACC
>JALVQM010000432.1:0-9068 GCA_027025615.1 Desulfobacteraceae bacterium
TTCTTCTCCAGTACTGCGCCGACATCGAAACGGTTTGCCTGGCTCCCCCTAGTGCATTTTACCCGCGGCCAAAAGTAGATTCAATGGTAGTCAGAATTACTTTCCGCAATCCTCCAGAACCATATCTGACCGATGAGAAATTACTCCGAAGGTTAGTCCAGGCTGCCTTTGGACGCCGTCGCAAAACATTGAAAAACTCCCTGGCCGCCGGTTTACCTGAGCTTGATAACATTAACGCCCGCAAGTTACTTGTTGATGCCGGTATAGATCCACACCGTCGGGCGGAAACTTTATCCGTCAATGAATTTGTCCGGCTAACCAACCTTTTCCAAAAAACTTTTCAGGGCAACATTTCTTAAAAATTATGGTTTATCAAAAACAACGTTCTCTTCAGGTTTTCATAATGTTTCGGCTACTGTAACCGTCCGGTCTGCCAGCATGTTTACGTAGCTTCCATACTCGTTGTCGTACCAGCCATAGATCACAGCCTGGGTAACCTGGGGCCGAATAATGGTGCTGTCCAACTTGTCTAGCACTGGTTTCGGAAGTCCTGAAACATTACGCAGGTCAATGGTCAGTTCGGCTGTCCGGGTATGGGTTTCATGGCCTTCTATAATGGCGGCCGCTTTTGGCAAACCAATTATGTCACCGGATACATTCTGCTTCTCGGTGTAGCACAGGTATTCCTTGGGATCATGTTCGGCCGCCTTCTTATATATAGAATTGATTGTCTCCCGAGTGATGTTTGGCTTGCCCAGCTCTTCCTGGAGACCCAACACCAGAATAATCAGCGAGCCGGTGCTGGTGGGCACCCGGACCGACTCGGCAATAAAGCCGATATTTGCCATCTCCGGTATGACCAGGGCCAATGCTTTTGCCGCTCCGGTAGTGGTCAAGATAATATTATTTAAAATACTGCGATTTTTGCGAAGATCGGTCTTCCCTGTTTTGGGCAGCCGGTCCAGCACCTGCTGTGAACCTGTAGCGGCATGCACAGTGGCCATGGAGGCTGAAAGAATCCTCTGGGCACCGAATTTGTTCAGCAAAGGTTTCATCATGTGGGCCAGGCAGGTCGTGGTGCACGAAGCATTAGAGACAAGAACATGATGGCGTGGATCATAGTCTTCACCGTTGACCCCCATCACTGTGGTAATGGCGTCATGGGGCATGGAACGGCTCTTGTCTTTTATTTTAAAAGGCGCAGAAGCTATAACCTTGCGAGCCCCGGCTACCAGGTGACCACGCAGAGCCCCCTTGGGATCATCAGCCTCAACAGTGGGATCGAGAAACTTGCCGGTAGTATCCACAACGAGGTGTACTCCATGGCCCTGCCAATCTATCTGGGCTGGATTTCGGCTTTTGCGCAGGAAAGTAACCTTGACCCCGTCAACCAGCATACTGGAACCGGTCTCATCAATTTGCTCTATAACCGGACTGCCATTGTGGCCATAAAGGAAACCATGTAATGTGCCATAGGTCGAGTCACGCTCCAAATAATGGGCAATGTCTACCAAACCTGATCCTACCTGGCGCCCTATATTGACCACTATCTGGTCAAAATATTTCCTGGCCACGTGATGCCAAAGGGTCAGTTTGCCAATCCGGCCAAAACCGTTTATCCCAAGAATCTTGCGGGCATCCTGTTTTTCAGAAGCGTTCATATATCCCCCTTGTCCGTCATCCCCGGTCCGTTGTCCCTTGTTCCGGCAAAATCTCCAATTAGATTATTATAAATATCAAGGCTCTGGTAAAGCTATCATTATTTATTGAATCATAATATGCTCTGGTTCTCGTTGATCTTCATCTTTCCTTGATAGACCGTTCCCTGGCGTCCGTCAATACTGAGATAGTCGCCGCTTCCAAGCTTGATCCGGGCAAACCTGACAGTACGCAGTTTTTCATCACAGACCATGTTTCCGCATCCAACCACGCATGTCTTACCCAGCCTGTGGGCAACAACCGCCGCATGGGAGGTCGCCCCGCCACGGGCCGTGAGCAATCCATCGGCAGCATAAATTTCCTTTATGTCGTCAGGTACAGTATCGCCGCGCACAAGAATAAGGGTGGCCTCAGGTTCCACCCGACGCCAATAATCCATTTCTTCAAGGCTGAAAACTACTCTGCCACTCAGGGCCCCTCCGCTTACGCCGATACCGGAGCCAAGATAAACCGCTTTTTTCTCATCATCCGGATCAAAGGTAAAGACACTCTTGCGCTCACGAATGGTCATATCCCTGGACTGCAAAAGATAGAGATCATCGGCAGACCGGCTTTCAAAAGTAAATTCCATTTCCTGGGGACTCCAGCCTTTTTCATAAACCAGCATCTTGGCCCAACGTTTCATGGTCTGATAAATCTCCGGGAAATGTGTCTCCAGGGTAATATCCGTATTGCGCATCTCTATTTCCTGCTGGTGCACAGAAATCGGAAGGGTCTGGACCAGTCCTGCCACAACATCCTCACCCTGATTCCCCAGGGCAAAATCACCCCATAAATTCAGGCTGTCTCCCGACCAGCGTGGATTATGGGTAAAGATAACGCCTGTTCCGGAATCTTCCGATACATTACCATAAACCATGGCCTGGACAGTGACGGCAGTGCCCCAGTCGTCAGATATACCCATTATTTTGCGATAGGTACGCGCTTTTTTTGACTCCCAGGAATCAAGAACGCTTTTAATGGTAATTAAAAGCTGCTCAAACGGATCATCGGGAATGCTGTGGCCGTAATCCTGGATGAGGTTTTTATAAGCAAGGGCAATCTTGCGCATCTGTTCTCCGCTAAACCCTCTTTTAAGGGGTATGCCCATCTTGTTTTTAAATTCGCTGATTACATTATCAAAATCGTCCCTCTCCATTGACTTTGACATACCAAAACACTGCAAAAAACGACGGTAGCAATCCCAGGCAAACCAGGCATTGCCTGTTCTGGCGGCCAGGCCGGCGGCTACTTCCTCGTTAATCCCCACATCCAGGAAAGTATCCATCATTCCCGGCTGTGAAATTGACGAGCCACTGCGCACTGACAATAACAATGGATTGCCGGGATCTCCAAAGTTTTTCCCGGTTGCCTTTTCCATGGCCTGGATGTGTCCAGCAACCTGTTCCTTGAAATTTTGCTCTGCGGCCGGAAATGAATCAATAATATCCCGGCAACGAAAGACCTCGGTTGTGATTATAAATCCTGTGGGAATGCGTAATCCCAGATTTTTCAGTTTAAGCAGGTTTAACCCCTTGTTGCCCAGATAGATGATCCCGGTAGCCAGCCCATTTGGTCTTTCTAGCGATGTCATTGCCCGCTGGGGATCATAATTAAGCAAGAGCTGGAGCTTGGCCTTGGGCAATTTGCTGGACTGGTTGAAAAGGGTATTCAAAATACGGCTGAGAAAAATATCGAGCTGCTGGAGTCCCAAAGACATGGCTATCCGGTCCCGAAAAAAAATTTCAGAGACCCGGTGATGAAGTTTGACCGTATCCTCAACGCACTCTGATGGAAGAAATTTTACCTGAATCCGGTCAGGACTCAACCGTTCCAGGATTCGCGTCAGGTTATCTCCGTGCACATTGTTAAAATAGTCATGGATGATGTTTCTTACAGCCTGGGCGAATCCTTTGAAAATATCCAGGTACTGGGTGAAACTAAAGCCTTTGACTTCCAGGGAATGGGCCAGCAAATCAAGTTGCCGTTCAAGCTCAACAGATGAGATACCATCTATTTTTAATGCCTTATCAAACAACATCAGTCGATCATATATCTGGTAACATGTTGCCTTGGTGATCAGGCTGAGTTCTATTCCGGAAATCAATTCTTCAAACAACACGTTGACAAGGGCTTCCAGGCGCAGGGTTAACCCCATGGCATCGAATTTCAATTCATGATAGCTACCGTACATTGATGGAATATCGACCGTGAAATGCCTTTTTTTGTAAATATCTTCTTTTACCTGGTAAGATTGATCCGATAGAATCAATTCCTTAAGACGTTCCATAAAATCAAGCAGTTTAAACACCCGGCTTTTCAAATCATGTTCGTCAAGAGCGACCCTGAGTCTTTCCAGGTCCGGAAAAGCTTCTGCCGCCAATTGATCTATGTGTTGGTGGATGTCGAAAAACTCCAAGTTATATTTCTGGTTAAGCAACTTGTAAAATTCCACCAGCAGCAGGACCCGCTGGCGATCAACCGGCTCAACATCGCGACACTTGTTTACATGTTCAGCCAATTTATCCTGATCCAGGTCAAGCAAGCCTCTGGGGATCTGAACACCTTGAGCTTCAATGTGTTTTATGACCTTCTGGACTCCGTCTACAAATTCACCATCTTGTTCGACCTGTTCATAAATGTTCGGCGGCATATAGGCAGCCAAGCCCTCTTTGTTCCCGGTCGCCCAGAAATGAATTGTAGCTTCCATAAAATCAAGGATCTGGTTGCTGCTTTCAACATGGCTTTGCTTGCGCAAAAAATGAATCAAGGGATCACGACGATGACATAGCTCGTCTATACTGGTCGATATCTCGCGCAGCTGTCCCTCTGCCCCGATATCGTTGAAGTAAGCCGGAAATAATCGCAACAACTGTTTTGCCAGATTGTAGACAGGAGCAATTTCAGAATTAAGAAAACGGGTTATATCCCGGCCAAACAAATCGGTGTCTTTGATAAAAACACCGCTGACCGCCAAATGCACTATGAGACTGGACAGCAGGCGCGTCGACCATTTGGGGCTCATTTGAATCAGTTCCATCCAGACTCGTATATTCTGGATGTGCGCCGGGTTGACCTTTATCTGCCAATCATTACCCACCCCTTGGAGCCCGGGGGTCTGAAACTCCAGCTCAACAATCCTGGTTATCAGATAAGCCACAAGTTCAGCATCACCGGTCCGGTATACATTGCGCCCTAAGCTAAGAACACAGGTCAGAGTTGTTGCCGGGAAATCGCCGATAGCATGTTGCAGCACAGGAAAAGTTCTATCAATTAATCTAAAAATTTCCTTATGGTCACGATCTGCGATAAGTCTGTCCAGGGTACGATTTATATCCCGCAAGACATCTTCATGCAGTACAGCCAGCCCTGAAATATTCATCATGTGAAAAAGGAAAAGCACCTTCCAGTGAATGCCTGTACGCGGGTTTACGGCTGTATGTTCCAACTGTTGAGCAATGCGGCGGTAAGACCTGACAATATCGTTAAAATCAGGCAACTCCAACATCGATTGCAATATTTCGATCCCTGGCGAACCTGCAGTACGCAGCATTTCAAGGCGTTGCCGGTATCGCAGAATAGCTTCGTGGGTTATGCTTGCCAATGCCTTATCCAAAACAAGGGGTATTTTGCTGTCAGTACACTGTTGCCGGAACCATTGCTTGGGATCGTCGATCTTGAGCCAGTAATCATAGGCTTTTTGTAAATATCGCTCCAACAAACCATGCAGGCCATTGAGCTTGTCTGTAGATATATGCTCCAATTCAAGCGCGGCCTTCACCAGGCGTTTGATTGAAAAGTAACTTTTGACAAAAAGAAAAAAAATATCGTCATCAAGGGTAGCAATTCTATGCATACTGGCCACGACCAGCTCCAGGAAATGCTTGTTTTCACCAGCTTCATTTAATATTTTCTGCAAGTAAAGCAGTAAATTATCAGCCGCATCAACTTTTACCCCGGCTGGTTTTTCAACCTCCAGTGCTTTAAAAAATAAATCTATGATTTTCGACGCAGCAACAACTCCCTGGGGGTGTTGCAAAAAAAGGTGAAAATAGTTCAATCCAAGACTGCGGGCTTCGCTTACAATAAATTGCCAGTTTTTATAAGGATGGGAGACTTCGACCAAAAAACTGGACACCGATTGTCTGAGACCGAAATACTGGTCCATGACTTGCCTGATCGGCAAATATTCGGGATCTATCTCAACATCAACCTTGGTTCTTGCCAAGTTGATTTCAAGAGCCTGGGACTTGATCATTTTTATCCTCCGGCAACAACAGGTCGCAACCGTAAGCTTCTAGACCATGGCCGCCTGATACCCGGCTTTGGAATTCCAGCTTTCCAGGCCGGGGATTCTAAAAATCCATCAATCATACTGGCCCCTTACAAACCGCTCCTCATCTACAAAGCTTTGAATTGTGGTTTGCTGGAGCTGATCCAGATCCAGGAACCGGCAACCGACCGGTACCCTGCCGCCGTCTTCAGGCTTTCCTATCCATATTACCTGAACCTTTACCCTGCCTTCCAGCAGGAAATTCGTGGCCCCAAAAATTTTTACTAAAACCAGTTCATTTCCAGGTCTTATACGTTCACTGTCAGACATCATCATGGCACAGTTGAGGCCCCCGGCACTCAGATTTAACAACGGAGCATTGACCGACAAGCCATCCGGTAATTGGAAATTTCCGAAAAAGCCGTCTTCAATTGACCACTTTACGCGGGTATACTGTCTTTTTTCTGCAATCATTTTCCCAAACTCTCCATTTATGTTGTAGTCCTGACTTTATTATGGTGGGCAACCGGTATCAGCATCAACTCATCATATTATGTACCCCGACGATAACATAAGACAGGCAAAGCCGGTTAGGAATAGAGAAAAAGAAAAGGCAACCTATTGATTATTCAAGATAGTTAAAAACCACAAAATTGTCAATAGTAACGACTTGTTATAGATTTATAAAAAAACCCCGGCAAGAATCGAATCTGACCGGGGTTAAGATGGGAAATAAAAGCTAAGGGGGACTACAGCTCAAGCCAGGAATCTGAATACAAGGTCGTACCGAGAATTACGTCAACTGTCTTGGCATAACTCAGCAACTCATCCGACAGGCTGGACCGGTCTACATCTTCACCATCCATGATTTTGTAAATCAGGTCCACTATATCCTGGCGTTGGCCCTTGGCAATGGCAATAAGCTGATCATCGCGCGGATCGGCAATCACCGACTCCATACCGCATTTTTGCAACATTACCATGTAAGTCTGGTTTAAGATCGGCCGCAGGTGATTAGGCGGTCCATTTGAGATGTTTGAAAGACCGCAAGTGCTGCGTGCCCCCGGGGCTATGTCCTGCAGCATTTTCTGAAACTCCATCAGGCTGATGGCCTGGGGCTGCTGGATGTTTACCGGTGTTACAATACCGTCTACCCAGATCTTTTCATTTGGAATTCCGGCTTCATTGGCAAAATAAAGTAGTTCAACACACAAAGCAGCCCGCTCGTTTTCATCCCGCGGCAAGCCTTCCGGCCCCCACATCAAGGCTATAAAATCCGCATTGTACTCGGCTGCCATTGGTACCATGCGTTCATAGCGCTCCGGTCTTACCATGATTGAATTGATAATATGGGACTTGCCAGGCACCTCCTTGACAACTTTCAGGGCCGCCTCGATGGCATCAATGTTTGAAGTATCAAGGGCCAATGGAATGTCCGGTACTACATCCTGGACTACTTCCACCACCCATGGCATAAGCTCATGACCATCTTTTTTAGCCGGTCCAAGGTTGATATCGATAAAATCCATACCCTTTTCTTTCTGGAAAAGAGCCTCTTCCTGAATCGGCTTAGGATCACGTTCCTTGAACGCCTTACCGATGGTCTTGGAAATAACGTTCAAACTCTCACCAATGAGTAACATACATCCTCCCTCTTTGAACCGCATCCACCGGCCGATCTCTACTTGAATTTGCCAAAATTTCCGGTCAAAAATGATCGGCAAGCGGGGGTTGCCATGGTGGCTGCCGGTTGGCGGCAGCCACCGGTCGGTTTATGAATACTTTTCCCTCAAAAATGCCGGCAAATGAGCTGCCTCCCTAGGACCAACTGTAATTTTCCACCCAGGAAGCTCTTCTTCTATGTCGCCCACGATGGAAGCGGCATAACCGGGAATTATCAACTCCTGGTGTTTTACCTTGTCCATGATACCTGATTTTTTGATGAACATACCAACATCATCTCCGGCAAATTTGCCGGCCGCCCAGGCGGTCAACACACTCAGTCCTTCTGAATCCTTGATCATCAACCAGGCCGGCACCTTGCTGCCTTCCACCTCACCAGATACGATAAAATAGGTCAAGGCAAAATTGGTGGTGACCAGCACAGGTGAATTCTCATCAGGCTTGCCGATTTCGTAAATTCCCTCGGTTACGGTCATGGGCCGTTGCGGATCGGTAAAAATATTGAGCCGTTCCAGGAGCAACGGGAAAAGGCTCTCACCCGCGAAATCAGACAAAACAACAATACCACCATACTTGGCAATGAACATGGCGGCAATCATGGTTTCGACATCCAGGTTTCCTGCCATTTCACAAGGGAAAGTAATGGTTGGATAGCCAACTGCCCGGTTTCCGTCTTTCAGGGCCGCCCGTCTGATGGCAATCATGTCATCTTTGCTCTGCTTGATTTCTCTTGAACCTGGATCGATCACCAGGTCCTTGAGGCCCATGCCGGCCAGTTTTTCGGTCAATGGCACCAGGGCCTCGACCGAATCGGCCTTGACGGCCAACGGCAGATCGTTGTCTTTGGCCAACTGGCCAAAAGCGTCGATATTGGCCTCCGTTGCAGCATACATGAGGGGGCGTTTGAAGCCGGCCGCTTCAATACCGGCCTTCATTGCAGCTTCATCTTCGGTCATCAGAATTACATTGAACTCAGATGTCTCGGCTACCTGCTTGGCAACAGCGGCAAAAGCAGCAGCATCGCCATTGACGTCCTTTACCGCCACAAGTTCAGGCCTCAAGTTCAGGCCTACCCGTTCATACTGCAGGGCATTCCAGCCTTTAAGTTTGGTAGCAAGTTCATCGGAGGAAATGTCGGAACCGACCAGGGCTGCAATAAGAGTTGGATTATAAAACGTCTTTTCATGGCGGTATTGAACAGTTTCCCCGCCTGTCGTAGCCTTGCGCACTCCTTTGCCGACGACAACCGGCCTGATAGGCGGAGCAGAAGCCTCGGCCAGTTTTTCACGGACATTGCCTGACAGATATTGTGCTGCGATTTGCCACTGATCGGTGCCGGGTACACGGAAAATCAGACGCTTATCAGTCAGTTCCTGGCGCACCTCTTCTATGGTCTGAGTGCAAAGCTGCGCAA
>JALVQM010000432.1:9078-9809 GCA_027025615.1 Desulfobacteraceae bacterium
CCCGGTATCTCACGGATCTGATTACCTCTAGCCTACCAGCGGCTCCATGGACAAAGCCGGATGGCCTTTTTCCTGGAGGAAGGGCAGAATTTCTTCTTCCGTGGTTCCTACCGTCTCATCGGCGATCATGTCTATCAGGTTCGGATAGCCCAGCTCTTCACCCCGTTTCAACAAACGTTCCTTCAACTCTTCCTTGAGTATCTTGGGCATCCAGACCAGCCGCAACAGGCCGCCGTCACCCTTGATGAATTTTCTCTGGGTAATGTTGAACTTGGAATGGCCGACAAACCCGGGAGAAGAAGCTCCACCACCCATGACACCGGCCAAAGTGGTAAACTTCATCCCACAGGGAGTCTCACCGGTGTATTCGCGGTTGACCGTCATCACACCGTTACAGGCCGGCAGCATGGCCGCGATACACTCGCAGCATCCGCAAGTGGTCATGGGATCATGTACCAGGGAGTAAAAGTTGTAATGGGTGATGGCACCCCGGGAGGCCTTGTTGACAAACTCGTTGACCCCTTTCCATTGTCCCAGAACAGGGTCAAGGCATTCACCCTTTTCGATGGGCTGGTTGGGACCTGTGGGGTTGATCTCGAATGAGGCCTTGCAGTCCATCCAGTTGTAAGCTCCGCACAAACCGGTACGTTCCGGGCTGACCGTACAGACATGGGTGGGAGCAAAAGACTGACACAGGGTGCAGGAGTAGTAGATTTCCACGTCTTCATCTG
>JALVQM010000433.1:0-16079 GCA_027025615.1 Desulfobacteraceae bacterium
ATTTTAACAGACCGTCGTGGTTTTGCCGACCCGGCAAGGCTGAAAATAGTTCAAATCGGGAATCAAACAGCAGGAGGATTTTATGCGGCAACATCCGATTGCGGTCAATTGCCTGAAGCTTGTAATCTTTTTGCTTGTTATGGGTTGCGCCGGTTTTCCCGGCAGAACACATAGCGTTGCCAGGAATGTGATTTTTATGGTCCCTGACGGAATGGGACTTTCCGACGTTACCGCCGCACGAATTTACCTTGGTCGGCAACTGGTTTTTGAAAGCCTTGATCAAATAGGATACCAGCAAACCAGTTCGGCCAACAGCACCGTGACTGATTCGGCAGCGGCAGCCTCGGCCTGGGCAAGTGGAGAAAAATTTCGCAACGGCCAAATCAGTTGCCGGGATGAAAATGGAGATTACCGGTGTGATTTACCCCTGAAACCAACTGTCCTTGAAATTGCCAGGCAATTGGGGAAGGCCACTGGGCTGGTGGTGACTTCCACGGTCAGCCATGCCACGCCGGCGGCCTGGGCGGCCCATGTCCACAACCGCAAGTGTGAAACGGAAATATTCCGCCAGTACATCCAGCAAACCGGGGTGGACGTAATTCTGGGCGGCGGTGTCGGGCCTGACAAAGCCGGCCGCTGTTTTACCCCCTCGCCGGTTGATGCCCAGACCCTATTGGAGATAGCTCAAAACCAGTATGGTTATACGCTGGTGACCAGCAAGGAGCAGTTGGCCGCGAAGACAAAAACTTCGAAAAAAATCCTGGGACTGTTTGCCTCTTCCGGAAAGACTCCTGAATGGTTCAGAATCGACCGGGGCAAAGCTTACCCGGAATCCGAACCCACCCTCGAAGAAATGACCCGGGCTGCTCTGCAGGTGCTGGAACAGGCTCCCAACGGTTTTTTCCTGATGGTGGAAGGTTCCCAGGTCGATTGGGCCAACCATGGACACGATCAGGGATATCAATTGGCCGAACTGTTGGGATTTGAAGCAGCGGTCAGGGAGGTTCTGGCCTGGATAGGGAATGACCCGCAAAGGCGAGCCCAGACATTACTGGTCGTCGTTGCTGACCATGAAACCGGCGGTTTTGCGGTTAACGGGCCTTATGGCAGTATCTGTCCTCCGGGGCAGATGGTTGAAGCCGGGTGGACGACCGGTGAACACACGGCCCAGGATACAGTGATCTGGAGCGCCGGGCCCGGCAGTGATTTATTAGGCAGGGCCGTGGACAATACAGATTTATACCGGGTTATGACAGCGGTCATGAAATAAACAGGATTGGAGTGTCCGGCTTGATGATTTTATGAAAGGAAAGCCTTATGGCGGAGCATTGGTTATTGATCGATATAGGGGCTGGAACCATGGATTTGCTTTGCATGTGTCCTGGTGAACGTCTTCATGTAAAAGCGGTTGTTGCCTCGCCGGTGCGCCGTCTGGCCTGTTGTATCGAGGCAACAGAAGGTGATCTTCTGTTGTGGGGCGGTGAAATGGGGGGAGGACCGGTAACCCAGGCCATCAGGCAAAGGGCCGAGACAAGCCGGGTGGTGGTAACACTTTCTGCCGCCGCCACCTTGAGCCACGACCTGGAAAAAGTTCGCCGGTGGGGCCTGGAAATTGTCGATAATGCTGCTGCAGAAGCCTTGGCTGAAAAAGGACGGTTCGCCTGTTTCAAGCTTGCAGACATAGATCCATTGCGCATAAAAGCCCTGGTGCATGCTTTGGGTCTGGAATGTGATTTCAGTCTAATTGCGGTCTGTGCCCAGGACCATGGAGTGGCACCTCCGGGAGTGTCCCATCTTGACTTCCGGCATCGTCTCTTTGCCCAGCGCCTGGATTCAAATCCGTATGCCCATGGACTGCTCTATTGGCAGGATGCCATAGCGCCGGAGATGAACCGGTTGCAAACCATTGCCATGGACTGTGCTGAGATGTCGGCCGGTGATGTTTTTGTCATGGACAGCGGTATGGCGGCTATTGCCGGAGCCGGTCTTGACCCATCCCTTGACCGGTGTCAGACTTTCATGGTGCTTGACGTGGCCACTTCGCACACCGTAGCGGCGGTAATTGATAATGGGGAGCTTGCCGGCTTTTTTGAGTACCACACCCGCGATATTACAGTTGCTGAAATGGATCGCCTAATTCGCCAACTGGCCGACGGTGCCTTGAGTCACGAACAGATTCTGAAACAAGGTGGTCACGGGGCCTGGATTCGTAAGGCACCCGGTTTCGATAAGATTCAACGAATTGTTGTCACCGGACCCCAACGCCATCTCTTGGCTTCTTCAACCCTGGATCTGGTGTGGGGTGCGCCAGGCGGAGACAACATGATGACCGGTACAATTGGTCTGGCCGAGTCAGTTCGCCGGGCAAAGGGCCTGCCTGCCCTGGTCCTGCCTTAAGCCCTGGTCCTGCAGAGAAGCCATTGATCGCCGGAAAAGCTGATAGATGGGCAACTTAGTATATTTTGCGCTTTGAAAATCCCTTGCCCATCACGTTGTACGTGTTTTCCATTATAACGAAAGCGTCCGGATCAAGGCTGAATACTGTCTCTTCCAAACGTTTGAGCTGGATATTATGAACTACGGTTAATACCATTCGGCGTTTTTTGCCTGTGTATGAACCCACGCCTTCCAAAAGGGTTGCCCCCCGCCGGAGGCGCTCATTGATAGCTTTCCCAATAGCGGTGGCCTGGTCGGAGATTATGAAAACAAGTTTGCGCTGATTGAATAGAGTCAACACTGAATCCAGGACCCGCGAGGTGACAAAACTCATGGCCAGGGAATAGAGCAACAGGTCGACACGGATAATACTGAGGCTGGATGCGAAAAGAATAAGGTTGAAGGCAAAATAAAAGGAGCCCATCCGGAGATTTAAACGCTGGTGGAGGATGATGGCGATGATATCAGTTCCCCCGGCAGAGCCCAGTGAATGTAAAATAACTCCGGATCCGGCACCGAGGATGACTCCACCGGCCAGCATGGCCAGAAATGTGTCCTGGATCGGAAACTGAAAACTGACCATATCGATGGCAGCTGATAAGACCAGCATGCCGTAAAGGCTGTAGAAAAAAAACCGTCGACTGACCATTATCCAGCCGAGGATAAAAATGGGCAGGTTAATCAGAAAATACCAGATACCGGGAGAAAGCAGGCCGGTCCAGTAAAATACCAGCAGACCTGCACCGGATATTCCTCCGGTTATCATTTTATGGGGAATAACGATGGCCTTGAGACCAATGGCAAACAAAAACGATCCCAGACTGATCAGGGCCAGGTTCCATCCCAGGGTGTTCAAACGATGCGCAGTATTGCTTGACATGCTAATCTTCCTTGTAAATGCTATAGCGTTAAAGAATCGGGCCTATTAGCCTCCTTGTTGGTAAAGGTCAAGCCTAATCGGTAAAGGCTGCCTGGTTATTAAGGCCGGGACTTGCCTGATTCGGCCTGGGGTATAAAAACAATATTTTTGTTTCAATGTTTTGATGAATGAATCATGAACGGATTAAGAAAAAAACTGACCGGTCTGGCTGAACAATGGATCCAGGGCCTTCCTTCACACCAGGAGCTTAGAAACTTCGCCGCCGAAATGGAAAAATACAAACGCCGGGTCGGTATTGCCGGCCTGTGGAAGATCCCGCCGGTAATGGTTACAGCGACTATCGATGACGGGCTGGGACAGGGGATAGAAATTATCCGTACCTGGGCTTCTGTGTCCGGGATACGGGTTATCCATCTTGGACTGCTCCAATCGGCTGAAAAGATTATAGCTGCCTGCGACCGGCAAAAGCCGGACTTGTTCGGCACAACTGTGCTCCAACTTGACAGCGAGCCTGTCCTGGCTGCAATAGGCAAAGGCATACCTCCCAATACCCGTTTCATAGCAGGTGGTCCTGTCTTCAGGTTTGACCCGGAAATGGCCCGGCGCTGCGGTATCGACAAAGTTATTGGCGATCTGGCCCACTTTTTAACATTTGTTTTGAAGGAGCTGTAAATTGGTCCCGGCAAATCCGGTCAATCGCCACATGTCACCCCTTGCAGCCGTTTTTACCGTTGTTCTGTGTGCTATTTTCGGGGCCAACACCGTTGCCATCAAGATCAGCCTGCTGGGTTTCGGCCGTTTCACAGCGGCAGGAGTCAGATTCCTGATGGCCGCTGCGGCCATTACTTGCTGGGCCAAATTCAGCGGCCGGAATTTTACAATTCCGCGACGGCTTTGGGGCCGGTTGTCTGTAGTTTGTGGGTTGTTTACCTTCCAACTTGCCCTGTTTTACCTGGGATTGTCCAAGACCAACGCTTCCCGGGGGGCCCTGATAGCAAACATAGTTCCTTTCATCGTTTTGCTTTTGGCCCACTTTTTTCTGCCTGATGACCGGATTACGTGGCGTAAACTTGTAGGTATGCTCCTGGGGTTTACCGGTGTGGCTCTGGTGCTGTCCGGAACGACCCCTTCTGACGTTAATATGCGCTCAGGTGATTTTATCGTGCTGGCAGCCGCCGGTCTCTGGGCGATCAATGCCGTTTATACAAAAAAAATAATATCAGATTTTGAGCCATTTCACCTTGTTTACTACCCCATGCTGGTAGCAGGACCTTTGTACCTGGCTGCCGGCTGGCTTTGGGATACTTCCATGTTTTTTTGTCTGACCCTGCAGATTGGTCTGGCAGTGATTTATCAAGGCCTGATTTGCGCTGCCTTCGGCTTTGTAGCCTGGACAACCATGTTACAGAAATATGGAGCCAGCACCCTGCATGCTTTTGTTTTCATCATGCCCATCGCCGGAGTGCTGGCAGGTGGCTGGCTGCTGGCTGAGCCCCTTACTTTGAGAATCATGCTTGCCCTGGGAATGGTTTCGGCCGGCATTATCGTTGTTTATCTGGAGCCCCGCAAGGCATCGCCAACTCTGCCCGTGGGGCGCAGCTACTGATGGTGCCCTGTCATTCCCGCTGAACCCGGAGGCAACCTGCGACCACGACACCCAGTCCCCGGTTCCACAGGTCGATTACAGCACCCATTGCTCATTCAGGATTCTTAGAATGGACCCCGGAAGGCGATATGTTAATAGCCTCGGGTGCAAGCCAGTGGATACATATTGTTAATTTATGTGCTGTATGTTAAAAAAACAGTCCGAATTATTGAAAAGGTATGTACACATATTGGTTTGCCGGATAATTTGATTTGTGTTTCAGCCAGATTGATTGCCCTCTTGTTTATCTCTTGAACCTGCTGAATATGCCCGGTTGCTTCTGTTAATGCAATGCTGAACCCCGTTTAACCAACATGCAAGGAAAATGGTTAGGCCATGGATTCTGAACCCGGTATAATTACCCGCTTATGCCTTAAAGACCTGGCGATAGAAGCCACCTCGGGGCAGAAGCAGCAGGCGTTTGCCGCTTTGCTGGATACCCTCTACCGGCATACCGGAGTTGGCATTCTGGGTACAATCATTAGCGTCGCCATCCTTGCATATGTAAATTATTTCCAGGTAAACCCCAGGGCCTTGACCTGCTGGATTGCCTTGATGACTGCAGCTGTTTTATTTCGTTTTTTTGCAGCCCGGCACTATAAAAAAAGAATTGCCCACCAGCCGCCTGAAAAACTGTACGGCTTGATGCTGGCCAGCATTATTGTCATTGGATGTTGCTGGGCAACGGCAGTGGTATTTTTGGTACCGGCCGATGCTTCCATGGCGCATGCCCTGTTTGTGGTTATCGTTTTATGTGGCATGTCGGCGGGAGCCCTTGGAGCTTTGGCGGTGCCCCTGTCGGCTTACTTGGGGTTCAGCTTGCCGGTATTGTTGGCTATAAGCGTTCGTTTTGCGGTCTTGGATCATCCCCTCCATTTAGCAGTCAGCCTGGTCACTTTGCTGTTTCTGGGCCTGACTGTTAACATTGCATTGCGCATCAATCGTAACAGTTACCGGCTCCATTTAATGAATATTGTTTTTGAGGAAAAGGTGGCCGAGCGGACCCAAAGCTTGCATAAAGTTAATCATGAGTTGGAATCCAGGGTGCAGGAAGTCCAGAAAGCCCGTCAGATGCTGGAACAGGAAAGGGATCGTCTTGAAACCATTACCGGCAACATTGGTGCCGGATTAGCCGTGATATCTCGTGATTACAAAATATTGTGGGCCAACAAGGTGTTGAAGGAAATTTTTGATGACAGGTGCGAGGGCCAGCCCTGTTTTTACAATTTCAAGCGCGAAAAAGGAATTTGTCCTGAATGCGGGGTTAGCCGTATTTTTGAAACCGGTGCCGAACAGGTTATCCATGAACAGGCGGGAAGCGATAACAGGGGTAATAACTTATGGTTCCAGATAGTCGCAACCCCGATCAAGGATTCCAATGGCAATGTTACCGCGGCCCTGTCCCTTGTCCTTCCCATAACTGAGAAAAAGCAAGACGAGGCCATGCGTCAAAGAATGGCCCGTGAGCTGGAACAGGTCCGCAAGATTGAAGCTATTGCCACCCTGGCGGGCGGAATTGCTCACCAGTTTAACAATGCCCTGACAGCGGTAGTTGGCAACCTGGAATTGCTCCAGCTGGATTATGCCCACGATGAAAACCTGGCAACCTATATCAAGCCTATCTTTGACAGTGCCGCTAAAATGACCCAGTGGACCAGGCAACTCCTGGCCTATGCCGAAGGTGGCAAATATCGGCCCCAGACAGTGTCGCTGGTCGTTTTCATAAAAGAAACTCTACCATTGTTGCGCCATTCACTTCCTCCGCACATTGAAATGATAGCTGACCTTGAGAATATAGAGTGCCCGGTTCATATTGATTTGGCCCAGATGCAGATGGTGCTTTCATCAATAGTGGCCAATGCCGCCGAGGCAATTAAAAGACAAGGCACTATTCGCCTGACTTGCAGAGATGGCGAGTCGGACAAGGGCCCTTTGCCTGGTCTGGATCTGGACAGATATGTATGCCTTAGTGTTATAGACAACGGGCAGGGTATGGATGAAGAGACCCGCAAACGGGTTTTCGAACCGTTCTATACTACAAAATTTTACGGGCGCGGTCTAGGTATGGCCGCTGTCTACGGTATAATCAAGAACCACGGCGGCTATATTACAATCGAGTCTGAGAAAGGAAAAGGAACCGCTGTCCATCTTTTTTTGCCCAGGGCCAGTGAGCAGGAACCCGGAGAGACGCTGGAGCCTGCGATGACAGGCTCCGGAACAATCCTGTTGATTGAAGATGAAAAACCGGTTCGGGAAATCAATCAAGCCATTCTGGAGCGACTTGGTTACAAGGTGATTACCGCTGAGAATGGTTCACAGGCCCTGGACTTGTGTTCAGACGACAATGAGCACTTTGACCTGGCCTTGCTCGACCTCAAGTTGCCTGATATTGACGGTGCTGCTCTTTTCCCAAAACTGCGCGAGCAACGACCGGAAATGAAGGTCATAGTCTGCAGTGGTTATTCCCTGGATGGGGCGACCCAGGCCATTCTTGACGCTGGAGCCGAAGATTTTATCCAGAAGCCATTTTCTATGGCTGACATTGCCGCCAAGATAGAAAAAGTTTTGAAAAACATGCCTTAGCTTGCCACTTTTGCCCAGGTTTTATCCGGACTATCAGGTGCTCAAGGAAAAGTGTTTTTAATAAAAACGGCCACCCCGGGGGACTGGCTTCTTCTTTCCGGAAACATGCCCTGCCGTTCTTCCTCAAAGCCCATCTGCCGGTAAAGATCAATCAGCTTGGGATTGTTGGTAAGAGAAATGAAACGCCGGTATCCTTGGCGGGTCATTTCGCGCATGAAGGCCTTAAGAGTAAAAAGACCGACCCGCTGATTGCGAAAACGGGTGGAAATGGCCAGGGCCCCGATTTCAACTGTTTGCCTGTCAATTGATTTTTTTTCAACGCAACCGACAACGATGCCGTCTATCAAGGTAACATAAAAATTATCCTGGTTGGCCTGGAGATATTGCCTGGTACGGGGTTTGAGATAGCCTTCGCTGCGGTAGAGCTTCAGTATACCGTCGATCAAATTCATTTCACTGTTGGATTCCACCGGCATGAATGATTCGGTAAAGTTGTTGGCGATCAGAGTGCCTGATCCTTCTATGGAAAACAGTTCATTACGGATACTGTGTTTGCCGGCCGGAAGGATGTGAACCCTGTCATAGTACCCGTCTTCGATCCTCTGACAAATCCGTTCCAGGGCCCCCCTGAAATTGGTGTTGGCGATCATGTCGCCGTAAGCAGTCAGTGTCCGCCGGACCGCTTCGGTGGTCAGTGCGTTGATTCGTTGTCCCCGGCGATTTATCAGGCATTTACGTTCCAGGAAGATGAGCTTGTGAACATGGATTTCATGGTCCAGCACATAACTGTAAAAATCAGTGACCGACGGTACCCTGACAATCTTGGTGTCTGCCAGGCGTTTTATAAGTTTGTTTAAAGTTTTCTGATTGGCAAACCGATTGGGTATATTGTGGTAAAGAGAGGTTTGAATGCCCTGACGGGTGAGGAATTTGATATCGGCCATAATGGAGTCAAAGTGATCCCACAGAATTCCTTGCCGGCAGGCAATGCATACATTTTTACCGGCAAGGGCCCGGGAGTATTCCTTGACGTATAGTTTCGGCATTTAGTAATGTCCGCGATCTCTGAATGCCGGCATAAATTTGGCGGCATTGATGTTGCGGTTGATGTTATCTCGATGCTTCCAGGTGTTGGGGCAGACAAATGCTGACTTGTTGTCTTGGTTAACACAGAAATTATGTGTCTGGCAACACGAACCCGATTACCAAATAAGAAGCCGGGCCAAACAATTGCTTGCAATTTTTGCAGATAATATTTAAGCAATAATCATTAGAAGGCTCGAGAAATGCTTTCTGCTGTCGAGCCATCAAAAAAGGATCCATCTGTGCCTGCCAAGCCTGATTCAAATGGTGAAGATATTCCTGCCGGGCAATCAGACTATTTTGATGATCAAGGCCTTTCAGCCGGTTTGACATTCTGGCGCCGGCGTATCGTTAACGGTATCCTGGTCACCGGGATAAGTCTTTCGCTTTTTGCCTTGGTGCCGTCGTTGATCCTTTCTGTCCAGAATCAATTCTGGGGCCTGTTCTGGCTGGATTTGATCGTCTTTACCGTGACCATTGTCATGTTTTTTGCCCGCCGCAGGATTGACTATTTCTATCTGGCGGCCTTTATCGTATCGGCGCTGTACTGTCTGGGTGTTGCTGTCCTGTGCTATTTTGGCTTTATGAGCGGGGGGCCTGCCTGGCTTTTCGCTGTACCGGTGGTAGCGGCACTTCTATTGGGTTATCGGGCGGCGGTGATCTCCCTGATTTTAAATGGTATTACCCTGCTGTTTGTCGGCTGGGGGATTTCAAAGGGCTTTTTTGCGCAGGGCCGGCCTTTTTTCAATTCTGTGCCGCATGCTTTGGCTGTTTGGGGCAATTACATGCTTCTTAGCGTGATCACCGGTTTGTCATCGGCTATTCTTGTCCAGGGGCTGGAGGCCAGTGTGGCCGGCCATCGCCGGATGATGCACAAGTACCTTCAGGAAAAAGAAGCCCTTCAAGAAAGTGAAAGCAGGTATCGGCTACTGACCGAGACAATCCGTGATGTAATCTGGACCATGGATTTGGACTTCCAGATTACTTTTATCAGCCCGGCAGTTGAAAATCTGCTGGGCTGGCGTGTAAAGGAGATCATGGCCAAACCGTTTTCGGAGTGGGTTGGTTCCCAAAGCCTTAAAATGGCACTTGAGTACATTAGGCGCAGCCTTGCCAATAACAGGGAAAGTGGCGATAAATATTTTTCTACGACCATGGATCTTGAACTCAAACACAAATCCGGTTCCAGGGTTTGGACCGAAGTGACTATTTCTTCCCTGGTCGACACAAACGGGCAGATAAGCGGAATTGTGGGAGTGGCACGTGACATAACCGATCGCCTGGCCGTGCAGCAGGAAAAAGAGCGGCTTCAGGAAATGCTCAATCGTTCGCGCAAGATGGAGGCCCTGGGGCTGCTTGCCGGTGGTGTGGCTCACGACCTTAACAATGTGCTGTCAGGAATAGTCAGTTACCCTGATCTTTTGCTCATGGATTTGCCACAGGACAGCCCGTTGCGCGAGCCACTTGAAACCATCAAGGACTCGGGTGGCAAGGCTGCGGCTATCGTTCAGGACTTGCTTACCTTGGCCCGGCGAGGCGTCGTTTCGCGGGAGTTTATAGATTTGAATGATCTGGTACAGCAATACCTGGAATCGCCTGAATATGAAAAACTGATGTCTTCCTTTCCCAATGCAAAAGTTATAACCTGCCTGGCTGACAACCTGCCCGGAATAATGGGTTCGAAAATTCACCTCAACAAGACCATCATGAACCTTGTCTCAAATGCGGTTGAAGCCCTGGAGCATAAAGGGGAAGTAACTATAGCAACTGAAACCAGACATGTGCCCCAATCGTTTGAAGGCTACCAGCGGATAGAACCTGGTCGTTACGTGGTGTTGCGGGTTGTCGACCAGGGGACGGGGATTGATGCAGAAGATTTGAAACATATTTTTGAGCCGTTTTTTACCCGCAAGAAAATGGGGCGCAGTGGTACCGGACTGGGTATGGCGGTAGTATGGGGGACTGTTCAGGATCATGAGGGATTCATAGATGTCAAAAGTCGACCGGGAAGCGGCACTACCATTGAACTGTTTTTCCCGATTCATCAGCAAGATTTCTCGCGGTACCGGGAAGATAAGGCCGATGACCAGCTTGATCGGGGTTTGCTCGGGGCTGGAGAGACAGTTATGATCGTCGATGACATGGAGGATCAGCGCAATATTTGCAGGATGATCCTTGAAGGTCTGCAGTACACCGTAGTGACGGCGGCATCAGGCCGGGAAGCAGTTGAGTACCTTGAAAAGAAACCTGTTGACCTGGTGATCCTGGATATGATCATGGAACCAGGCATGGACGGCCTTGAAACCTACCAGGCAATTCAAAAGATCCGGCCTGGTCAAAAGGCGGTGATTGCCAGTGGGTTTGCCGAAACCGACCGGGTCCGTAAGGCCATGTCACTGGGCGCCAAAGCTTACCTGAAAAAACCATATTCTGTAAAAGATCTGGCAGAGACATTGCGCAAGGCTTTTGAGTAAAGTGGCTGATTTTTTCCTTTCGGATAATCTTTGCGCCAAATGGTGACTGTACTTTTAGAGCTGAAGCATTTTCATGATTCTTGCGTTCTGAAACTTCCTATTTGCCAAATTCCTCAAGGGGCTTAATTTTAGGTTGGCGCTGCCAGGGGCATGGTTGGATTATACGGCCGGTGAAGTAAGCTTGATACTGGACATGCCTCCATACCGTTGCCTGGAAAAGGCTGCGTCAGTTTAGCAAACAAATGATACTTTTTCTGCTGAGGAGATTTAAAATGGATTTCAAAGACGTAATTACCGGTAGACGGTCAGTTAATTTTTTCGATCCCCAAAAGCCTGTTTCGGATGACTTGCTTAAAGAGATGGTAGAACTGGCGGCCCTTGCACCATCCAGTTTCAACCTCCAGCCCTGGAGTCTGGTAGTCGTCAAGGATGCCGAACGCAAAAAAAGCCTTCAAAAGCTGGCATGGGATCAGCCCAAGGTAAGCGAAGCACCGGTTATCCTGGTGGTCTTGGCCGACAGATCAGCCTGGCGGCCGGGGCATCCTGTCTTGGAGCACAATTTCGAGGAGATGGTTGCTTATGGCCGGCTGACGGCTGACCAGCGCCAATGGTTCGAAGAGGCCTGTATGAGCCTGTACGGAGAAAGCATCGAGAAGCAGCAGGCTTTTGCCGTCAAGAACACCGCTTTTTTTGCCATGGCCCTGATGCTGGCGGCCAAGCACCTTGGACTGGATACCCATCCCATGGACGGTTTCGATCACCAGGCGGTGCGCAAGCTGTTCAACGTTCCGGACCAATACTGGATTCCTCTGTTGCTGGCGGTCGGATATTTCAAATCCGATGAGAAGTTGCTGCCGCCCAAGTGGCGCAAGAGTTTTGAGCAGATAGTGGTTGAATTCTAGCCTGGTATCTGTATTTTTCAGCTGTTGAGATATTTTCTCAGGTAACGGGCCGTATGGGATATCCGGGTGCGGCAAGCCACCTGTGCCGGTGTGCCCCGGGTAACTATTCGGCCGCCTTCCGGTCCGCCTTCCGGCCCCAGATCGATGATAAAATCTGCTGCCCGGATGATCTCCAGGTTGTGTTCGATCACCATTACAGTGTTGCCCTGGTCCACCAAGTCCTGGAGGACTTTCAACAGAAGCTGGATGTCGGCGGTGTGCAGGCCTGTGCTTGGCTCGTCCAGGATGTATATTGTCTGTCCCTTGTCGGGCCGGGCAAGCTGGCGGGCCAGCTTGATGCGCTGGGCCTCGCCCCCGGAAAGGGTGGGTGAAGGTTGTCCAAGTTGCAGGTAGCCAAGACCTACCCGGCAGACTAGCTCCACCGCTTTGCCGATGGCAGGTACGCTGCTGAAAAATATCTGGGCCTCGGCAAAGGTCATTTCTAACACATCGGAAATGGTTTTTCCCTTGTACCGCACTTGAAGGGTGTCTGCATTGAAGCGCTTTCCCCTGCACAAGGGACAGGGTACGTAGACAGCCGGTAAAAAGGCCATCTCGATCTTGGGGCTTCCATGGCCTTTGCATTCCGGGCACCTGCCGGCGGGCAGATTGAAAGAAAAACGTCCCGGACCGTAGCCCCGACTACGGGCTTCGGCGGTGGCGGCAAACAGGCTGCGGACGTGGGTCAGGAACCCCACGTAAGAGGCCGGGACCGAGCGCGGAGTGCGGCCGATTGGGCTGTGGTCGACTTCAAGTACGCGCTTGAGTTTTTGCCAGCCTTCAATTGCCTGGCAGGTGCCGGGGATTTGTCTACCGGCAAGCAGACTTTGAAGCCCTGCGGCCAAAGTGTCTTTGACCAGGCTCGATTTTCCGGAGCCTGAAACCCCGGTAACACACACCAGCCTTGCCAGGGGGATCTCCACGTCAATGTTTTTCAGGTTGTTGACCCGGGCAGACCTTACCCAAAGCCGATCGGCCCCGGCAAGCGGCCTGGAGGCTGTTTTACTACGGCAAGTACCATGACCAAGTACAGCCCCGGTAACAGAGGCCGGTTCTTTGCGCAAATCCTCCAGGCTGCCTCTTGCCACCACCTGCCCCCCGTTGCGGCCGGCCCCGGGCCCCAAATCGATCAACAGGTCGGCCGCCCTGATGGTTTCTTCATCGTGTTCTACAACTATCAGGGTGTTGCCCCTGTCCCTGAGTTGCTGCATGGCCTGGATCAGCAAGCTGTTGTCCCTGGGATGCAGGCCGATGGTCGGTTCGTCCAGGACGTAAGTGACGCCGGTCAGGTTGGAGCCAAGCTGGGCTGCAAGGCGGACCCGCTGGGCCTCGCCGCCGGACAGGGTATCACCGCTGCGGGCAAGGGACAGGTATCCTAGTCCCAGTCTTTCCATCAAGTCCAGACGTCCGTTTATTTCGGACAGGATCGGTCGGGCTACAGGTAATTGCCGGTCTGAGAATTTTACCCGTTCCAGAATCTGGCGCAGTTCTCCGGAGGTGTGCTGTACCAGGTCCCAGATGGATTTGCCTGCCAGCCTGACCGCAAGGGCCTGGGCTTTGAGTCGGCTGCCCCGGCACCCGGGACAGGTTTGACTCCGTCCGGGTCCTTTGCGGCCGGTTCCCTCGCATACGGGGCAGGCTCCTGACGGAGAGTTGAAGGACAGATGCAGGGGGTCAGGCCTGGGTACACTTATGCCGCAGTCAGGGCAGGTGCCGGTTGAGCTGAAAACTTTTTCCATCCCACTTCCAGGGGCCAGGATGATCAGGCTGCCGCTTGATTTATCCAGGGCCTTTGATGCCAGCAAGGAGATGTCCTCTGCCTGCATTCCGGCCTGTACCCTGCCCATGACAAGCTCAATGGTGTGGGGTTTAAAACGGTCCAGGGCTATACCGGGCTTCAGTTTCACCAGGCGTCCGTCGATGCGCGCATGTTCAAGGCCTTCCTGGTAGGCCCCGGCCAATATCTGCTTATGATACCCCTTGCGGCTGTTGACCACAGGTGCCAGGATCAGGCTGCCCGTTGGTGCCATTGCGGCCACGCTTTCAAGCATCATTCTCCGGGACCAGTGTACCAGGGCTTGCCCGCATCCGGGACAATAGACAGTGCCCAGCTTGCTCACCAAAAGTCGCAGAAAGTGGTAAATTTCGGTAAGGGTGGCTACCGTTGAACGGGGACCGGCATGGCTGATTCTCTGCTCGATGGCTACGGTGGGTGACAGGCCGGCCATACGCTCGACTTCCGGTTTTTCGAGGATTTTCAAATAACGCCGCACATAAGGGGCCAGGGTTTCGAGATAGCGGCGCTGGCCTTCGGCGAAAATGACGTCAAAGGCCAGGGTAGACTTGCCCGAACCTGAAACCCCGGTCAGGACTACCAGCTTGCCGTGGGCAATATCAAGGGAGATATCCGCCAGGTTATGATGCCGGGCTCCGCGGATTTCAATGGCCCTTGATGCTTTTTCGCTTTTGTAGGCTGATTTGGCTTCGGCAGCCCGCAGAAACCGTTCCCGGGGAGCGGTTTCCAGGATAGGTTTCAAAAACCTGCCAGTGTATGAATCAGGGCAGTAAGCGATTTTTTCCGGTGGACCTGAACAGACCACTTTGCCTCCCCGCGGCCCTCCTTCAGGCCCCAAGTCTATCACCCAGTCGGCGGCGGCCACCATGTCCATCTGGTGCTCGATGAAAAGTATGCTGTGGCCCCGTTTCACCATTTCCCTCAATGCGTCCAGCAGCTTCCTGATATCCTTGATATGCAATCCGGTGGTGGGCTCATCCAGGATAAAGAGAATGGGGCCTTGTGCAGTCCCTCCTAGTTGGCGGGCCAGTTTGAGCCGTTGGGCTTCACCGCATGAGAGGGTATTCAGAGGTTGTCCCAGGCGAATGTAATCAAGTCCCACCCTGGAAAGGGGGGCCAAGGCCCTGACAATTGCAGGGGTGTCTTTGAAAAATTCTAGGGCCTGGGATACGCTAAGCTCGAAGATTGAAGCTATGTTCAGACCCTTGTAATTAATTTCAAGAATTTTGTTTGTGAAACGTTTGCCCTTGCAGTCAGGGCAGGTTACGAAAACGTCTGCCAGAAATTGCATTTCTATTTTGTGGAAGCCTTCGCCTTTACAGGTTTCACAACGGCCTCCGGCGGTATTGAAGGAAAAATGACCAGGTGTGAGTCCCAGGTTGCGGGCCTGTTCGGTTCCTGCCAGCAGCTTGCGGATGGAATCCAGGGCCTTGGTGTAAGTCACGATGTTTCCCCGGGGGGTGCGGCCAATGGGTTGCTGGTCTACCAGGACCACGTCATGCAGCAGGTGGCAGCCGTTTATCTGACTGAATGCTCCGGGCCTGGGACCTGCCTTGCCTTTTGCCCGTTTTACTGCCCGGTAGATAATATTTTCCGCCAGGGTGGACTTGCCTGACCCGGAAACGCCGGTCAGGGCGGTAAGCAGCCCCAGGGGGATGGCTACCTGGATATTTTGCAGGTTGTGGGCCCTGGCCCCTGCAATTTCTATCCAGCGTTCCGGAGTGGGGGCTTTGCTGGCAGGAGCAGGTTCGAGCCGCTGCTGTTGGGCCAGTAAACTTCCGGTGGGACTTGGGCCTGCCTTGGAAGTCGGTCCGAAATAGACTATATGGCCGCCCTGTTGGCCGGCACCTGGACCGAGTTCCAGTAACCAGTCGCTGGCGGCCAGGATCTGGGGATCGTGCTCCACCACCACAATGGTGTTGCCAAGGTTGCGAAGATGTTTGAGGACCGCTGCCAGTTGCAGGCAATCCCGTGGATGCAACCCGACGCTGGGCTCATCCAGGACGTAAAGAGTATTGACAAGCTCGGCTCCCAGGGCTGCTGCCAGCGCCACCCGCTGAACTTCACCACCGGAAAGAGTACGCGATTGTCGGTCGAGGGTCAGGTATCCGACCCCAACTTGTTCCAGGTAGTTTAAGCGGCTCTGAATTTCTTCGATCACCCTGCCTGTTGCCGGATCGTTCAGTCGGGTTTCCACTTCCTTTACAAAAGCCAGAGCCTGACTGATGGTAAGTTCATAGAC
>JALVQM010000433.1:16089-22487 GCA_027025615.1 Desulfobacteraceae bacterium
GTAGTTCAGGGTGTCGGGCCTGAAACGGGTGCCCTTGCATTCAGGGCAAGGATAATAACCCCGGTAACGGGACAGAAAAACCCGCACCTGCATTTTGTATATTTTTTTCTCCAGTTTTCTGAAAAAACCACGGATTCCGGAAAAACCGGCTCCACCCTGGATGAGCAGATTCTGAACCTTTTGATCAAGCCTGGCAAAAGGGATGTCCATGTCGATACCGCTTTTCCGGCAAAAAGACGACAGGTAGCGGAAATGCCGCCGGTTCTCGCGTCGACCTCCCCAGGGTTTTATGGCACCCTGGTTCAGGGAAAGGCTGTGGTCAGGTATGACCAGATCCATGTCCACATCCATCACCTTGCCAAAACCGCGGCAGCAAGGGCAGGCGCCTGCCGGACTGTTGAAGGAAAAAAGACCCTCGGGCGGGCTGGGAAAATCTAGATCGCATACAGGGCAGTGCAGGCGGCTGGAAAAGGCTATCCTCTTATTGCCGTCCAGCCAGACACTTACCTGTCCGCCCCCTATAACCAAGCCGGATTCCAGGGAATCGATCAGCCTTTGGCGGTTTTTGAGCTTGCCGGCCGGTAGCCGGTCAATGAGAACATCCAGCCGGTGCGGCAAAAGTCCGGTATTGGCGGCAATATCCAATATCCTGCCGTCGACGACGTGACGGTCGTAGCCTTGGCGCAAAAGGCCTTTGACTTTTCCGGGATAGTTTTCCAGGTTTACCGCAGCGCTGACAAGGACTATGCTTTCCGGTTTATGGGCTTGTAGTTTGTGCCAGATGGATGCCGGACTGTCGGAGGAAACCGGCCGGCCGCATTGCCGGCAGTGCAGCACAGCCGCCCTGGCAAAAAGGAGTTTGAAAAAATCGGCCAGGTCCGACATGGTGCCTACGGTTGAACGGGAAGTACGGAACGGTTCTTTGCCGTCGATGGCTACCGCCGGCGGAATACCCTCTATGCTTTTTACTTCCGGACGGTCCATTCGTTCCAGGAACTGGCGGGCATACGGAGAAAATGTTTCAACGTAACGCCGCTGGCCTTCGGCATAGAGGGTGTCGAAAGCCAGGGAGGATTTACCGGCGCCTGAAACACCACAGACGCCGATTATCCGGTCAAGGGGTATGTCCAGGTCAATATTTTTAAGATTATTACGGGCCACTCCTTTCAGGCGGATGAAATTTTTGGAAACAGCCATTTGGCAAATAGTCCTTGAGTCCGGCATTCATAATTGAAATTATCGGCAACAGACAGGAACAAATCCGTATTATCCTCCAAACAGGTGGAAATTCAAATGAGACTTGGCGCAATGAACAACCCTATCCAGTCCCTCCCGGGGCAAATCGACGAGATTGCCGGGCTTGGTTTCGACCTGCTGGAGCTGGCAATGGACCCACCCCAGGCTCACCACAGCCAGGTTTGGAAAATGAGAAACTCCTTTTCCAGGAGGCTGCAACAGGCTGGACTTGGCCTGATTTGTCACCTGCCCACTTTTGTATATCCGGCCGACCTGACAGCTTCCATTCGCCAGGCATCCATAACCGAGCTTCTGGAGGCGGCCAGGGTGGCCGCCGGCCTTGGGGCTGAAAAGGTAGTCCTTCACCCGCCCCTTGTCAACGGCCTGGGCTCGCATGTACCTGAGCTTAGTTCCAGGTATGTGGCCGAAGCCCTGCATCGGGTGATCCGGCATGCGACAGGTTTGGGGCTGAGCGTGTGCCTGGAAAACATGTTTCCGGCTTACGGCGGCTTCTGGCATCCGGACCATTTTGATTCCTGGTTGGAAGAATATCCTCAACTAAGGCTCACCCTTGATGCAGGCCACGCCAACATAGGTTCAAAAAGCGTCAAGGCCCTTGCTTTTGTCAGACGTTACGGCCGGCGCATCGGCCATCTGCACTTGAGTGACAACGACGGCCGCCGTGACCAGCATCAGGCTCTGGGTACGGCCGGGGTGGATTTCAGATCTTTGGCCGCGGCTGCAACCAGCCTTTCGGCCGACATTACAGCCACCCTTGAGGTTTTCAGCCCTGACCGGGCTCAGCTGGCGGCCAGCCGCAAAGCCTGGCTCGCAATGCTTAAGGCCGCTGGGAGCTGATGCTTTCTAATTTCATCCGTTTTGCTGTGCCGGGGCCTTTTTGATGATTTCGGGCTTTCTGCTTGAAAAAAAGCCCGGGCCGATCTGACGTACCTTTACCAGTCGGTTCTTTTCTTAACAAGAAATTCGACACTCCGATTTTGCCCTTTCTGGTATGGAACGCAATATACATGTACGTGTCCAAACTGGTATGGAAACCGCCGATCACCATCTGGAGGCTTGCCACCGGTGTGCAGACAAAGACTGGTCAAACCTGGGCCGGAGTTCGTTCTGGCCGCGGGCGCAGGGCTAAGTGTCGCCTTTTTCATAATTTCTGAAATCCTTTTGTGGATATACGGCCCGGATGATCATTTGCTATATACATGACGCAGGTGGCCGTAATTATGATGTTGGTTTATGCAATAGATATACTTGGATTGACGATTTCACGGGGGATAAAAATAAGCTTGATTTTTGCGCTGGGCTGGTTCATCAGCCAGGGCGCAGCTTTACTGTTTCGTTAGCCCGGCCTGGGGCCGCTCAAGCGGTTATTCTTTGGCGGGCAATAGACGTTGCTCGCCAAAAACGCATGGTCAAATCACGGTCAGCAACCGGTTAAACCAAAAAATCACAGATCAGATTTTCATCGGCGTTTTGCCGGTGCTCGACCTCGGCAGGCCAACTTTCCGTTTGCCGGCTTCCACGATGCATTGGCCTGAAACAAGGATACCGTTTTTTGGGGGGGCGGTATCCCTGTTTCAGGTTGAATTCAGGCAGCCTGTTTTTTGCAAACAAATTGCTACCGGTAAAACTATCACGAAGATGAAGAGTAGGCCTCCGGATCCAGGGGTGAGCCGGTGGGAAACGCCCTCTGGCCCAGCTCCCGGTCCATGAAGAACAGGCCATGCTTGGTATCGCTTACCATGGCCATTTCTTCGGCGATTTTACCGCTGGTGGCCTCTTCCTCGATCTGCTCCTCGATAAACCAGGTGAGCAGTGGTTGGACCTGGTAGTCTTTTTCCTCCCGGGCAATATCCATCAGCTCGTTTATCTTGGAAGTTATAAACTGTTCGTGCTTGTAGGCATCCTGCCAGGCTTCCAGGGGTGAATTCCATTCGGTTTTATGCTGTTTCAAATCAGGCAGCTGGACCTTGGCACCCCTGTCCAGCAGGTGATCAAGGAACTTCATGGCGTGGACCATTTCCTCGTGGGCCTGTCCGCGCATCCAGCGGCCCATACCATCCAGGTTGGAGGTATGGAAATAGGCAGCCATGGAAAGGTAAAGATAATAGGATTCCAATTCGTGTTTGATCTGGTCGTTGAGGGCTTGGTTAAGTCTTTCTGAAATCATTTTTTTCTCCTTGGTAATTCTGGGTAAATTCGAAAACCAGGAATATAATAAGAACTTATTGCCGGGATGCAACTTTAATCCAGGGGAAAGATAGCTATGTTCTGTAATTCAAGTTATTCGTTTAGTAACCGATAGTTGTCATTGAGGCAGGCTTTATAACCGGCCTGAAGAGCTAGAGGTGAAAATTACTATTATGGAGCACCGATGAATCAAAGTTGCCTCTCAAATGATGAACTTTTTGCCAGGATAGCTATTGGAGGAGGGTTTCTTGATGAAGGCCAGGTAAAGCAGGCCAAAATGCTCCAGAAACTGGTATTGAAGCGTTCAGGCAAGCAGGTGACCCTGGGTAAAATCCTGGCTGCCCTTGGGGAACTTGACAAGCAGAAACTGGACACGATTATACGCATGCAAAAAGCCATGGAATGCGGGATAACCGGGCAGGGCAGCGAAGAATCGGCCGTTGATCCTGTTGCGGAGACCAAGGCACCTGACTTTGAGCTGATAATAGACTCTGATCATATGCAGGCCCGGATCAAGGTGCCGGCTGGAAATCCCGGTAAAATCGATCTCCAGAAGGTAAAAAAAGAACTGGCAGCCAACAGCATTGTTTTTGGGGTCCTGGATGACCAGGCGATTCAGCAGTACCTGGATGATTCCAGGCAGGATCAAGCCCTGGTGGTAGCCCGGGGCAAGGAACCTGTCCCGGGTGACCCTCCCGAGATAGTCTACCATTTCGATACAGACCCGTTGAGGATAGGCACTCTCAAGCAGGACGGTACCATGGACTGGAAAGATCGCGGTAGTTTGCCCCAGGTAAAGCCGGGCGATCTTCTGGCTGAAAAGATAACGTCCGACCCGGGTAAGGCCGGAACCGATATTCTTGGTCGACCGGTTCCTCCGCCGAGGATCAAGGATGTTGTTTTAAAATGCGGGCGCGGGGTTGAAAGGTCGGCCGATGGTACCAAGGCCCTGGCCAAGATCGGAGGCAGCCCCAGGATTGGTCCCGACGGAAAGCTGATGGTGATGGCCACTTATGTTATTGACGGGGACGTAGGCCTGGAAACCGGTCACGTCAATTTTAATGGCCTGATAGATGTCAAGGGTACTGTCCTGACCGGTTTCAAGGTAGAAGGACAGAGCCTGCGGGCTGGAGAGATCCAGGGGGCGGAAATAAAACTGGAAGGGGACCTTGTTTGCTACAAGGGAATTTATGGAGCCAGGATATCTATCGGCGGTAAATTGCGGGCCAGCCATGTTCACGACAGCAAGATCTTGGCGGTCGGGGATATGGTGGTTGAGAGGGAAATATTTGACTCCGACATTGAAGTAAATGGACGCTGCGTTATAGGAGGTGGCAATATAGTCGCCTCCAAAGTCAGTGCGAAAAAGGGCATCCAGACCATGGATGTGGGTACCGAAGCGGCCAAGCCCAGCCACCTTACTGTTGGTGTCGACAAGATCCTTGAAAGAAAACTGAATGAAAATAAACAACGTCTTGCCGATTTGGAAAAGTTGCGCTCCGATCTGGAATTGGAAGTTTCCGCCTTGAGCCGGGAGTACGATCAGGTTGGTACTGAGCTGGGAGAGGTAGCCCAGGAGCAGGATCGCTGCATGGTTGAAAAACGTGAACTGGAAGAGCAGGTCAAAGCTGAAAACAAGGACGGGAAAAAAGTTGAAAATACGGTTCTGGAAAAGATTGAAAGTCTTGAAACCCGCTACCATGAGCTTGACGACCAGGTAGCTGTTCTAATGGACAGGGAAGATCATTTCAAAGATCAAATAAGTGAGAAAAAACGGCTGCTTGAAGAGCTTGTACAGGAAAAAGGGCAGATTCAAAGGCGCCTGGATAAACTTCTGAGAAAGAGAAAAGAAGATCAGGGAGTGCCGATAATCAAGGTGGCAGGTACAATATTTTCCAAGACAGGGATTCAGGGCCCCCATAGCAACCTGGTCCTGGCAGAGGGCCAGCAACACGTCAGGATTGCAGAGGTCAGGGAAGGCGGAAGTGGTAAGATGTCCATCTATGGCTTTAAAATTACTCCCCTGCGATGAAATTTACCTTGCACCCTATCTGCGGGTCCATGTAATATGTGACCGTTCAACCCCGATTCCGAACTCATCGTTCTTCGTTGATACCCCTTGGCGGCTTTGCCCCGGGCAGTTTCTTTTCGTTACTTCCAAGCAAGGAGCAAATGATGCGAGAAGTGGTTATTGTGTCGGCTTGCAGGACCGCCATTGGCGCCTTTGGCGGCAGCTTGAAAGATATGCACGCGGCCCATATTGCGGCCGGGGTGATGAAGGCCGCTATTCAAAGGGCCGGTATTGATCCGGGGCTGTTGGATGACGTGCGTTTTGGCTGCTGCCTTGAGCCTGCCGATTCGTTGAACGTGGCCAGGGTGGCCGCCCTTCTGGCCGGCATTCCGGACTCGGTACCGGCGGTTACCATAAACCGGGTTTGTATTTCTGGTATGGAAGCGGTTATTTCGGCTATGGCTATGATTCAGGCTGAAATGGCGGAAGTCATTCTTGCCGGAGGTGTGGAACACATGTCCGGTGTTTCCTACATTGTACCAAAAGCTCGCTGGGGCTGTCGTCTCCAGGATCAGGAATTTGTCGATGCCTTGATACGAGCCCTGCATTGTGGTTCCCACATTATTCCCCACCCTGAATATGGCCCTGTAAATGCTGAAAAACCACCGTTGAGTTTTTTCAAAGGCAAGCCGTATATCATGGGCCAGACAGCCGAGTTCGTAGCTCAGTATCTGGATATAAGCCGCCGGGAAATGGACGAAGTGGCCCTGCGCAGTCATAACAACGCCGAGCGGGCTAATCAGGACGGATCCTTTGCCGCCGAACTCGTTCCCCTTGAAGTGCCCCGCCGCAAGAAACCTCCCCTTATTTTTGACAAGGACGAACACTTCCGGCCCGGTCTTACCATGTCGGATTTGGAAAAACTGCCGCCGGCCTTTGTGCC
>JALVQM010000433.1:22497-26476 GCA_027025615.1 Desulfobacteraceae bacterium
TCGGTAAAGTGACGGCGGGAAACTCAAGTGGAATAAATGACGGTGCTGCTGCTCTTGTAGTGATGGGGGCGGAAAAAGCCAAGGCCCTGGGTATTAAACCCCTTGCCAGGATCAAAGCCGTGGGCAGGGGGGCCTGCCATCCGTCGATAATGGGCCTGTCGCCGGTGCCGGCGGTCGAGGACCTCCTGGCCAAAAGCGGGTTTTCCATCTCCGATTTCGAGCTGGTGGAGGTCAACGAGGCCTTTGCCGCCCAGTATATCGGCTGTGAACGTCAGCTCGGCCTGGACCGTGACAAGACCAATATCAACGGTTCCGGCATTGGCCTGGGCCATCCGGTAGGCGCAACCGGGGCCCGGATAATGGTGACCTTGATCCATGCCTTGCGCAAGCAAAACAAGAGCCTGGGACTGGCCACCCTTTGTGGTGGCGGGGGTGTCTCAATGGCCTGCGCCCTGGAATTGATCTGAGTATACCCCCCGCTTTAAGTAGTACTTCTGGGCCGCCCGGGCGGGAGCCGTCAGGCTCCGACCCGGGACTGGTTTTCTTCATTGATGGCGGCCACGGCTTTGGAGATAGTATTGCGGATTTCTTTGAACTTGAAGGGCTTGGCAATGAAGTCAAAAGCCCCCTTGGCCATGGACTCGCGGGCCAGTTCCAGCGTGGCATAGCCAGTGATCATGACTACCTTTGTATTCGGGTGGTTAAACTGGATTTGCTCCAGAATATCGATGCCTTCCATGTCGTCCATGCGGATATCTGTAATAACTATGTCAAACGGTTCGCGGTTAAAGTGTTCCATGGCCTCCAGAGGATTGACGAACACTTCCACCTGGTGACCAAGGTCTTCCAACATCGGTTTCAAGCGCTGGCCCACCACCGGTTCGTCGTCGATAACCATGATGCGTACTGACTGTTGCATGATTTTCTCCTTACAAATGCTTGGGGTCTGTTAGTTTACTATGTTTTCAACTACCAGGGATTCCTGTTCAACTCCGTCCACCGGTTGCTCACATGCCACTTTGATAGTATGTTGAATTCCCCGCCGCTGACGATAGGCACGGATAACGAAAAACAGGATGACCAGGCAGCCGCTTATCCCGCTTGCGAAAAGGAAAAACTTGCTCGTCAGATTGAAATAGATGTCGTAGCCGGGATCCATCTGGATCAGGTGCAATTGGCGCAGGTATACCGGGATGGCGATCACCCGGCTCAGGACACACAGAAGGATGATCAAGCTGGTGACCAGGCGGATTATCTTCTCGTGGACGACTTTAACTCCGAAGACTCCAAGGTAAATGCCAAGCAGGGAACCCACGTAGAGCAACATGGTAAGGCGGATATCCACGAAACCCTGGTAAGCGTAACTCAGCGCGCCATAGGCGCCCATGAACATAGCCAGGAAAAGCTCGGTGCCGGTGGCAACGGCGGTTGGTACCCCGAGGATATAAATCATGGCCGGCACGCCTATAAAACCGCCCACGCCGATGGTTCCAGCCAGATACCCTGTGGCCACTCCCACCATAAGCAGTACCCAGAGGCTGACTTTAATGTCAGCCACCTTGAAATATATGACCGGCGGCAGATTGAATTTATTGAAAAAGTTTGCCAGTTTCTGCGAGGGGCCGGCCCCTTCTTCCGCGTTGCGGGATTTTACCAGGTCGCGAAGCATTGACAGGGCTACAAACAGTAGAATAGTTGAAAAAACAATACTTATATACAGGTTTGCCCCGGCGCCCTTGGCTGCCCCGTGGCCTGTTCCACCGCGAAATAGCATGCTGTTTATGAAAACAGCCAGTTGAATCCCGATAACCGCAGTTACCAGGAGGAAAATGGCGAGTTTCTTGTCCACGTTTCCGGCCTCTCCGTGTTTGCGTGAACCCACCATGGCTTTGCCGAATTTGTGGGTAATGTTGCTGGCCACGGCAACTACACCTTCGACACCCAGGTTCATCATTCCGGGGGTCATGAAAAAGGCCCCGCCGCTGCCGATAAAACCACTCAATACGCCGCCGATGAACCCGAGTAGTACTACTTGCAAGGCGGTTGCAAGGTCTACGTGAACAAAGTGAACTACAAGATGATGCATGATCAGCCTCCTGTCTGGGGGTCGATTTTAGTTTCAGTATGGGTTGAAATTCTAACTCCTGTACCCGGTTCCGTTAATCTATCCCGACAGCCTTGAGCAGCAAGCCGGTAACCGTACTGTAACAATAGGCGACAAAGGGCACAAAAAGAGCCACCGAAATCGACGCCAGCCATTTCCATTGATCATGGATTTCTCCACCAAGCAGATTCAAAATGGGATCCTGGAAGTAGAAAACCACCAGATAGATGCAGGCTACCAGAGCAGCATAAGAAAAAAGTTTGGCCATCTGGCGTTTACCGAATAGAAAGCGTGATTCCATCTCGGCACTGGTTATAACCGGAACTTTGAAACGGTCCCTTATACCAATGGCAAGTTCCCGGGTGTCACGCATGCGGGCTTCGTGTCCTTTATAGGAGAACAGGTCGCCGATGACCACCAGGGAATAATTACCACCTTCGTGGCTCATTTCCAGGATTTCATTCTTGTCACCATATATGGTACGCATACCTGCGAAGCGACCCTCGGCGATGAGCTCATCCATGGTGCGGGCAAGGCCACCGTCGTCTTGTTCCGGCTCGTCGTCTTCAACTCCGCCTGTATATTCCACAGGAGCGGGTTTGGCGGCCGGTTGTGTCGTCTTGCTTGCAGCCTTTTGGCTTTCGGCTTCTGCTTCCGGCACTACCCTTAACAGTTCCACGGCCGCGCCCCAGCGTCTAGCAAGCTGGTTGATCTGGCTGAAAGCTTCGGAATTCGGGTCAAAACGTTCCTGAATCCAGAGAATACTGGTTTCGGCCATGGTACACAGTTTTTCCTTGCAGCCTTCAAGTCCGGCGAGGGCGTTTTTAATGGCAGATTCATCAATATTATCCCGGGGCATATAGGTCACGGTTATGATACCGTTTACCGCCCTTACCCCTAGTTCAGCGTTCCTGGTCGAGTCATTATTTGCCAGACGCAGTCTGGCTCTGGCGGCCAGAAGCAGGTCAGCTACTTGCTGACGACTCTGCTCTGTAGCCTCAAAACCGGGCAGTTCAGCCATGCGGTAGATCATGTCAGCGGCTTCGCCGATATCCAGGTGCTGCAGATTAAGGCAGATATCGTGGTGGCGGGGATCCTGGCCAAGAGATTCGCGGTGGATCAGTTTGGACCATTTGATGACGTCTTCATCGATTTGTTCCAGGTATTTGACGGCTTTTTCCTGGGGAAGGTTGAGTTGCTGCATGACGTTTTGGATCCTTAGATGCATGGGGGTGGTCAGACCCACCCGGATGCGGTGAGAAACCCCTTGAAGCAGCAGGTGACCAAAACGGCCATGGTAAATAAGCTTGTCGTCGATAACACTTTCACATAGTCGCTTGGTGATAAAGGCCAGATAGAGATCTTTTTCGCGAGCCAGCCTTTCCTGGTTTCCCGGCGATTTAATGACCGCCGTTTTCAGGCGACCTACCTTGATTCCGGCTTTGCGAGCTTCTTCTAGCAGCATTCGTCGTCCCAGCATCGGCCAGCCCGTCATTTTCTGCAATTGTTTTGCAAGGGCATCGTTCAGGCCGTGGGGCGCACCTGAGATCATGATGATCGGCATCTCAATTCATCCTTTCTTCGCCTGTAGGTTGATGTTGTTTTACCATTTACCCTGACCACTTGAATTTCAACCGCGGCGATTATCTTTTCCACGGTTTTATTTACGAGGCCATGACGGCCATCAGATTCAAAGACAATAAGATCGATCTGGTTATCGTTGATCAACTCAACAGCCTCATGGACTGCAGAACCATGGGCCATGTGAAACGATACCGCCAGTCCTTCCTGGCAGGCTTTGGCTACAAGTTCTTTCAAATGCCTTATTACCAGCTCATCGGTCGATTGGCTTGCTTTGGGATCGGCAATGTAAAA
>JALVQM010000434.1:0-986 GCA_027025615.1 Desulfobacteraceae bacterium
CCATAGGTTACCGCAGCCTTTCCCTTTGTGGCATGGAAAACGGAAGGCGTTTAGGGTTAACCGGTTTTGGAGCTTCAGCACACCTGGTTCTGAAGCTGGTACGGCACATTTATCCTGACAGCCGGGTTTACGTTTTTGCCCGCAACCCCAAAGAGCAGGAATTTGCCAGGCAATTGGGAGCTGTCTGGGCCGGCCATACAACTGCCAGGTCTCCCGAGTTGCTGGACGCTATTATCGATACCACACCGGCCTGGCTGCCGGTTGTGGAAGCCCTGGCCAATCTGAAGCCCGGCGGACGACTGGTGATTAATGCGGTGCGCAAGGAACCAGGTGACAAGTCCTGCCTTCAGGAGATTGACTGGACAGAGCATTTGTGGCGTGAAAAACAAATTCAGAGTGTGGCTAACGTAACAAGACATGACGTGCGCAGATTTTTTGAGCTGGCGGCTGAAATTCCAATCCTGCCGGAAGTGGAGACTTACACTCTTGACCAGGCCAACCGGGCGCTCCTGGAGCTGAAAAGGCACCGGATCAAGGGGGCCAAGGTTTTAGTCGTCGGGTGAGACAATTGGACTCAGGAATTTTCAGTGATTTCGTCAGCGTGCCTTTGGGAAATAAAGGTTGCAAGGATACGACGCATTTGATTCAACTGGCGGGTCATCAGGAAGATGGTCCAAAACAGGGCGCCTCCAAGGATTCCGATGGCAAGATAGCAGAAGCCAACCACCAGCTCGATGGGCAGTCCCTGGGAACTTTCAGCCGGGTGTACAATGGTCTGGGCCTGTACCGCCGGCAAAGCTATCCATGAAACAAGGGCGCCAACAATGCCGGCCACCAGGGAAATAATTCCTGCTACAGGCAGCCAACGCGGGCCATTGGGCTTGTCGGCAGCCGTTTTTTCATAATTTTCTGTAAGATTTCTTTCGACAGGCGATAAAATTTTCTCTTTTTTGGTGGAGTCTTCAGTGCCGGTAGAAGGTTCAGGC
>JALVQM010000434.1:996-3250 GCA_027025615.1 Desulfobacteraceae bacterium
CCATGGCGGCCGGCAGATCTTTTACTTGCTCAGCTTCAGTCTGAATTGTATCTTCGGGTTGTTGTTCCATAAATACAGTTTGGTCCTGGCCGTTTTCATTGGAGCTTGCCTTCAGGGATACCTTTTCCATGCGCTGACGCAGCTCTTCAAGGAATAATTTGCGTGCCAGCTCAACGGTATGGGCTTTTTCTTCATTTTTTGAGCGGTTGAGCATTTTTTTACGTAAACGCTGCTCAACCCTCTCCCTGGCCTGTTTAAGGGTTGATTCATCCACTGGACTGGGACGGCGCAGGATTTTTGGGATTCTGCCGGCTAGCCGTTCACTTTCATATTTTGCGTACACCACTCCGCAGGCAGGGCATTCTGTGGGAGGTACAAATGCGTTGTCTTTTGGTTGTCTTTTATATCCACATTTGGGACAGTGCATTGCATTCCCCTATTATGCTTTAAACGGGTTATTGTATTATGACCTGCAAAATATGTACCAGCGATACGTGTGACCTTCCAATATTTCGGACAATGGTCCAGGCTGAGAAAAAATATTACATTTGGAAACTTTTCCAGAAGAATTGGGAGTAAAAGGATCTTAATATATTATAAATACGTATGGCTTCGTGTTATTGAGCCGGTGTCAGGCGGGCACACCCGTGTGCCATTGCCACGGTAAGCCTGAGCAGGTTCGGCGACGGCCTGTCTGTATTCTGTTTTTGGCGAATATATCATATTGGATTCACGGGCAATTAGACCGGTTGTGCAAAAATGGTGCAGATAGATTTACAAAGAGCCTGAAATTGAGGGGCCACGGGCACAATGGACCGGGCTGAATAAATATACCGTGCTTTTTCGCGTGCCATCATGTTTGTTATAAAAGTCAACATTTGTGCACAAAAGTGCAAAAATGTTTGCAGGGGGGATGCCAAATGAATCGAACCAGGGTGGATAACCGTTCTTTTCGCGGGGTGCTGCAGTCTGACGACGGGGTGATTGTCCGGGTTTTGGAAAAGACATCGGAGTACATAACTTTTGAAACGAATTTTGGTCTTTCGGAACACATGATTCAGAGGCTGAAAAGTCACCCCGAACATCTGGTTTTCAGTGAGCGTTCCCGCATAGCCCGTTTGGGGGTCCAGATATCTTCCCGGCCTGTGACAACCGAAAAACTGGAAGGCAGCCGACTGGTGGTGGTTCAACAGGCCACTTCTGTTATACCAGGGTACCCGGGGCTGGAAATACTGGGCGATTTTTTTGATGTTGGACTGCCGGTAGGCAGACTGGTGTTTTGTGACCCAAATGCTCTTCTGTCTTCGGAACAGGTGCTGGTAGCCATTGAAAAGGCAGAATTGAAGTTACCTGCTTCAACTTCTATTTCAAGTGATGGCAGCATAGTGATTGCTCCCCACAAAGTGGTTTGTCGGCTTCGTAATCCTATCGACAAGGCAACCTTCGGCCGAATCCTGTTTCATGAAAACGGTCGACAGATGCTTAACCGGTTCCAGGAGAGGCTGCCTGTACCGGCCCTGGTGATTCCGCCGAACCAGGGGGTGATCACTACCTGTTCCATGTACCTTAACGAGCATTACGTAGTTTTGCAAAGTGGGTTTGCCCTGGGGCGTAACCTGCCGGCCACTGTTCTTGATCCCATCAAGACCAGGGGGGTGCGAATTTACCTGGAAATTGTCAATGGCAGCAGTCACCCGATTGTCAATCCCTTGATTGCCGCCAGGATTTACGGTGCTCCCAGGTCCCGGCGCCCTGAACGCCGCAGGTCAAAGCCTTCGGCCTATGGCAGATACAGCTTCGGGCAAATGCGGACCCTGGGTCGCAGTTTGGCCGTCCATGGCAGCAAGACCTGTCCTTTTATCGACAAACCGGCTGCGATTATTGAACCCGGGCCGGATGATTTGGAAAAAGCGCGCATAATGGTCAATGGCCCTCAGCAGCCTTGCAAACTTGTACCTTCCCGTTGCACGGTGGAACGACGTAACTTTTCACCCGAAAGCAAATGCCCTCACGTTTATGCCACCTCCCTGATTAATCCTGAATCTATCAAGGAACCTGTAATTCTTGCCATGCGTTACTTTCCCAACCTGATTGAACACCGTGAGATTATCAACCTGGCCTCACTAGGTAAAATCGAAAGCCTCTATTTTTACGAGGCCTCCTGTGAGCATGGTCCCTTTTTGTCCCAGGAGGACCATAGTCGATTGCTTGAGTATCATGCTTTCGGGTTACGGGTGTTCTGGATTTGTGGCCT
>JALVQM010000435.1 GCA_027025615.1 Desulfobacteraceae bacterium
CCCGCCCCCGGAGTCTCGCAGGCTCGCTTACCTGCGGGCGATAATGACGGTGCAGGCAATTCGCCCCAATCGCCCGCAGGGGCGGGCTCCTACACTGTGCCTGAAAATTTTCTTGTTTTTTATGACAGGAGTTCAGGAGCAAGGCTCTAAATCCTGTAGCGGATACCGAGCGATGGTATCCCTGATTCTGCTTTACTGAGATTTGAAGGTAATCAGGATTGCTCATCACCATAACAGGACAACAAATTTACCCCTACGGCTTTGACTATCAAGGCTCTTCCATTCTTTGTTGGTGCAGTACTGTATGCCTGAAAATTGCGTCTAGCCATCATGCCGGGCTCAGGGATTGGCTGACCACCATCACCGATAAACCAAAATAACTCCTTCTTCATCAGCTCTGGATAATGAGAAAACATATCACGATTCTCCTCGGTGGTCTGGCGGCCGCCTTATTCATCACAGCCTATTACCCGGCGCTTAAAATCCTCGTTTCCAGATGGATAGATTCCCCTGAATACTCCCATGCCTTTCTGACGATACCGATAATACTATATATGGTTTTCAGGAAAAAAGATGTTATAAAATCTGGACCAGTAAAATATGCCTGGCCTGGATTGCTTCTTATTGGGATGTCAAGCATCTTGTATCTGTTCTCACTTTTTACCGAGGTGCGCACCTTAATAGCAGGATCAATGTACATCACCATGGTTGGAGTTCTTATCTACATTACCGGAGTTAGGTCAATTAAAATATTACTCACCCCCCTTCTCCTGGCACTGATGCTGATTCCGATTCCGGAACAGCTCTATCCGCAACTGACCTTCCCCCTGCAACTGCAGGTTTCCAAAATATCGGAATTTATCGTATCTCACCTTGGTATTCCTCTTCTACGTGAAGGAAATGTTATGAACCTTCCCGGCCGCAGCTTCGAGGTTGTAGAGGCCTGTAGTGGATTACGATCAGTAATTACATTAATGACACTCAGTGTTATTCTTGGTTATTTTTCGCTCAAGAGACCCATGCAAAAAATTCTTCTTTTTGCGACAAGTATACCAACGGCAATTTTTGTCAATATAATACGAGTAAGCTCGATGATCATCTTGTACCATTATTTCAATCTGGACCTGACAAAAGGTGCCTGGCACACTATTACCGGCTTGCTGGTTTTCAGCTTTGCTCTGCTAACCTTGTTTACCATAGGGAAAACACTGGAACAATGGGAACGATAACCCTACCAACTCGCCATACCCGCAAGTTGTTCGGGAAAAAATCAAAAACCAGCTTGCCAATCAGCGTTCATGGGTAACTTTTTCCACGCCGACAAACCCCACAATGGCCGAGAAAAATAATGAATAACACTGTAAAAGCAAAACTCCTTATTCTCATCGTAATCTTTCTCGGCACCACTGCCCTTGTCTATGGTATGAAACAACCTGGCGCAAACAAGGGCAAGATCGCTTTAAACGAACAACTCATCAACATTCCCGGCTATTCAATCATTCGTAAAATAGCCCTTAATAAAGACGCGCTTCAAATGCTGAAATTAGACGACTATCTATTTGCCGACTACCAGGGACCAGACGGCAAAGTCAATCTCTATATCGGCTATTACTACACTGCCGCCAAGGCCTATGCCTCCCACTCCCCCCTGATCTGCTACCCGAGCCAAGGCTGGAAAATTGATTCCGGGCCATCTGCCGGTACCCTGAACATACCTCCAACAACAATTCATTATGAGGAAATTACCACTTCCCAAGGAGATAAAAAAGAACTGGTTCTGTTCTGGTATCAATCCCGTCTGCAAACAGCAACGCAAATCTACAAAAACAAAATCAACATGGGGTACAACAAACTTGTCCACAACGACCAGCAACACGGGTTTGTCAGAGTTGCAGTGCCTTTCGCCGATTCAACTTATACAAAGGCAAAAAATATGGCGACAACATTCATCCGAGCATTCTATCCTAAATTTACTAAATATATATTAACTTCCGACCAGGGCTGGCTTTGCCCACAACCCAATAAGTCGTAGGAGCCCTCCCTCGCAGGCGATAGCAGTTCATTACATATGACATGTTATGATCGCCCGCAGGGGAGGGCTCCTACACTGTGCCTGAAAATTTTCTTGTTTTTTATGACAGGAATTCCGGCATTAAACATGCATGCTTTTTATTGTAAAATTCATCCTGCTTGCTATTATATATATTTTAATAGAGGAAATACATATGTTACGAACTACTTTATTTACTTTCTTGCTCGTTTTTTTCTTCGGACTTACCGCCTTTGCCGGCCTCAACCCTCCCGCAGATTTCAGGTTAGCAGGTAGCGAAACAGGTGGTGGAACTCCAACTAACGATTCGAATTCAATTAACTTTAACAACCTCAGGCTGACATCGTATGCCAACCAGGGTGGCAGCGGCAGGGTGACGATCACCGATAACGGAAACACGATTCAGATAGCCGGCAACAACTGGGTACAAAGCGAACAATCTATTTATTCAATTAGTCAGGATACCGTCCTCGAATTTGATTTCATGTCCACAAGAGAAGGAGAAATAAGTGGTATCGGCTTTGACGAAGACAACAACCTGACAAATGATCAACGTATATTCCAGCTTTTCGGAACTCAGAACTGGAACCAGGGGATCCAGAGTGAACAACAGTATAATGCCGGTGATCTTGGCAGATGGGTACACTTTGCAATCCCGGTGGGACATTACTATACCGGCAAGGCCATGCATCTCGTCCTTGCCAATGATCATGATCGCTCACCGGCGGATGGGACAAGCTATTTCAAAAATGTACAACTAACCGGAGGAGGCTCTTCCATACCTCCAGATACAGGCACATCCGATACGGCGACTATAACAATCCTTCCGCGTCAGGAAGTTGATGGTTACAAAGTATACTATAAAACCGACACGAACAGCCCATCCTATAACGGCACAGGCCTAAACGAGGGGAATTCACCCATTGATATTGGGAATAGAACCAGCTACACGGTTACAGGACTACAGAAAAATACTCTTTACCATTTTGCCGTCACGGCATATCGAGGCAATGAAGAAAGCGGCTATTCCGAGGAAGCAACTATTATAAAACACTAAGGCGGGCTTTGCCCGCAACCCAAGTCTGTAGGAGCGGCTTCAGCCGCGAGATTTTCATGATTATCCTGGTAATCGGGTGAGCTGTTCGCGGATAAATCCGCTCCTACAGCACATGCAATAATTATGTTGCACGAGAAAA
>JALVQM010000436.1 GCA_027025615.1 Desulfobacteraceae bacterium
GTAAAATCGAAAGCCTCTATTTTTACGAGGCCTCCTGTGAGCATGGTCCCTTTTTGTCCCAGGAGGACCATAGTCGATTGCTTGAGTATCATGCTTTCGGGTTACGGGTGTTCTGGATTTGTGGCCTAAACAACCGCATCATGGTCCATACCATCCGTGACGGCAAGGGATACTTCGTGGCACCTGAACGTCTGCCCGCTTTTCACAAGTCCATGTTTTTCGCCTTTTATGGTTCCACCCTGGCCCTGTCTGAGTCCGGGCAGCAGCGCCTGGGCGAACTAATGGATGCCCTGGTGTCTTTCTGGGGCCGTAACATCGGGATTGTCACCGGCGGAGGCAGCGGAGTGATGGAGGTTGCCAACACCCTGGCCCGTGAGCGGGGAATTCTTTCCGGAGCAAACTTTCTGGACATCACTGATCAGCCCATGACCACGGATGTGGATTTCTGTCAGGTTTTCCAGGACACCTGCCGCCACAGTCGGCAAAAATGGTTCGAGATCGCTTCTTTTCCCATTTTCAACGTGGGAGGATTAGGATCTCTGGAGGAATTGGGAATTACCCTTTGCAACATGAAGCTTTCCATCATGGAACAGGTGCCCATTGTGCTTTTCGATACCGAGGGTGAAAGACGATTCTGGAAACCGATGCAGGAACAGATCGATACAATGGTACGTTTTGGTCGTGCTCCGGCATGGATAAGAAAATATCTTTTGATTACCGACGATCCGCAGGAGGTTATCAGAGTTTACCGCGAGAAGCTTCAATTGTTTTAATCCGGCCTGCCAGGAGAATAAATTTATGACAAATGGCAGATCTCAATTGAAACATTCCTGAATCCATTTGGATAAAATTGACAAGGCTTGACCTTTTGTTAAAATTGAAAACAGCCGTATTCGGTTGGTTGACTGGTTTATGCAATCTATTTCCAACCCGGGGAACACACTTACATGGAATAACCCGGGTATACCGGCTGGGAAAATGCGGGGTTTTATGGCACATAATCGAGGAACCAGGCCCTCCAGAGCCGGTCAGATCCTGGCGATGGTCCTTGTATGTATTGTAACAGCCGGTTTTGGTGTTTCATCTGCAAAAACATTCAAGGTCAGAAAGCCGGTTTGGGCCGGAAAATTTTACCCGGCAGATTCCCTTCGCCTCAAAAAGACCATATCACGTTTGATTGAAAACGCCTCTAAACACAGCAAACCATTGCCCGGCAGGTTGAGGGCCCTTGTAATGCCGCATGCCGGTTATGTCTATTGCGGGCAGACAGCAGCCCGGGCTGCCTGTCTGCTGCACCCGGGGGCTTTCGACAAGGTAATCTTGCTGGGACCGGATCACAGGGTGGGCTTTGATGGAACCGCCGTAAGTGCAGCCGATGCTTTTGAGACTCCCATGGGTCAGGTACCGGTGGCCGCTGATGCCACCCGGCTGCTTAAATATCCACAGTTCAAAGTTGTAGCGGAGTCCGATCGCAGCGAACACAGCCTTGAAGTGGTTTTGCCCTGGCTGCAATTTGCCCTGGGGGATTTCAGAATAATTCCCCTGGTGGTAGGCAGATGCGATCCGGACGGAACTGCTTCGGCCCTGGCCGGTATGATAGACTATCGAACCCTTGTGGTTGTTAGCTCTGACCTTTCTCATTATCTTCCGTACAAACAAGCACAGATCCGTGACCGGCAAACCCTGGAAGCTGTTGTGCAAGGCAGGGCCGGTGTTTTGCTGGGCGAAACAAACCGGGCATGCGGCAGTTACGCCCTTGCAGTTTTGCTGGAGCTGGCAAAAAGATTCCAGTGGCAGGCCGGGCTGTTGCATTATGCCAACAGCGGGGATACCGTCGGCAGTCGCGAAGCGGTTGTGGGTTACGGGGCAGTTGCTTTCTGGGGAGAAAGACCAATGGATACCAAAAATACCGAAAACTTGGAATTGACCGCTGAACAGGGCCAGGCCCTGGTTAAGCTGGCAAGGCAGACCCTGCTGGAACGTTTCGGAAGAACTTCGGAACTGGAAAGCGATCTGGAAGACCGCTTGCGGGATCCTGTCTTTGACAGACGCTGCGGTACCTTTGTCACTCTGACTATTGACGGCAATCTGAGGGGTTGTATAGGGACCCTGGAGGGTTACGAGCCCCTGGTTGAAGGCGTTCGCCGCAATGCGATCAACGCCGCTTTCCATGATCCGCGCTTTGCTCCCTTGAGTGTCCAGGATTTGGATCGGGTCCGGATCGAGGTCAGTGTCCTCACCCAGCCAAGTCCACTGCAATACACTGATGCCGACGACCTGATACGTAAATTGAGGCCAGGTGTTGACGGGGTCATCATTTCCAGCGGATCTGCCAGTGCCACTTTCCTGCCCCAGGTATGGGACCAGCTTCCCGAGCCCGAGTCTTTTCTGGCCCATCTTTGCATGAAGGCCGGTCTGTCGCCGGACCAGTGGCGCAAGGGGGGGCTTGAGGTCAAGACTTACCAGGTTCAATATTTTGAAGAACCCCATTGAGGCTGGTCTGGCAAATAGCAGCCAAGTGGATTTTGATCAAAAGATTTTGCCGGCAGCCCCGGGTTACCCTGGCCTTTGACGGTTATAACCCGCTGTCGGGACGGCAGACCAAGCAGGGTCAGGAACGATGTGATTGATACCAGATTGAGGGGGCAAATCGAAGCATTGGTAATTGCCACTGGAGTGGCTTCAGTGGCCGCCCAGTTGGTCTTTATCCGTGAGCTTCTCGTTCAGTTCCAGGGAAACGAAATCGTAGTTGCCCTGGTAATGTTCCAATGGCTTATACTGGGGGCCCTGGGGGCTAGGCTTGCGGCTTTTTACAAGACAAGAACCAGGGGTGCTTTGGCTGCTTTTTCCCTTTTTATGCCTGTATTGTCCCTGGCCCAGTTAGGGGCAATCCGTTTCGGCCGCAAGCTGCTGGCCCCGGCCGGTGTGTCGGTCGGATTTTACGCTGTATTTTGCTTTTCTCTGGCAACCTTGCTGTTTTACGCTTTGGCAGTTGGTTTCCTGTTGCCGTACAGCCTTTTTGTGCTCAGGTCAAGCGGTGTTTCCAGGACCGACATCAGGGTATACTTGGCCGACAACCTGGGAGATATCTGTGGAGGGGCTCTGTTCAGTTTTTGGCTGGTGTTCTGGGCAACTCCGGTTCAGGCTCTGGTCTTGGCTCATCTTCCCCTGGCGGTGCTGGCGGCCGTGTTGTTGGGACGCTGGAAATTGTTTACTGTCGGCCTGGTGCTGGCAATCTCCTTGACTGCAATACTGGTCGAACCATTGAGTGTTATTCCCCCCGCCGGCAAACTGGAGCAGGTGACAGAATCACCCTACGGCAGGGTGAGTATAGTTTCCGACCGCGGGCAGATGACCATGGTTGTCGACGGGCGACCGATGACAGCTACCCCCGACCCGGTTCGTGCTGAAGAAAATGTTCATTTCGCCTTGAGCCAGCTTCATCAGGTACGCCGGGTACTGGTAATTTCAGCCGTGGCCGGGATGATGACTGAAATCAGTAAGTATACCCCTGAAAAGGTGGACCTTGTTGAACTTGATCCTGTGGTTGCCGCCTGGCAGTTTAAATATGGATTTTTAAAAAAATTCAACTGGCTGGAAACAATTAACGACGATGGCAGGAACTGGTTGCGGAATTGTTCTGCAACCTATGATGCGGTTTTGGTCAACCTGGGAGAGCCAGACACTTTCCAGGCCAACCGTTTTTTTACCCTTCAGTTTTTTCAGACGGTTGCATCCCGCTTGTCTACCGGTGGGGTATTGTCGTTTTCTGTAGCAATCGGGGGAAACTACTTTTCAGCGGTTGAAAAAAAGATAGTAGCCTGTCTGTACGCAACAGCCGGGAAGGTATTTCCCCATGTCATGATATTTCCCGGAGAAAAATTGAATTTCGTATGCAGTCGACAACCGGTAAGTTTGAATGTACCCCGGCTCCTGGAGGTAAAATCGATTAAAACAGACTGGGTGGGACCGTTTTTCGAGGGTAATGTCGACTTGCGTGCAAAAGAGCTTGACAGGTGGCTGGGCAGGGCGACAAGTTTGAATACGGATCAGCGGCCGGTGGTTATGGGGCTTGTGCTGCAACGCTGGTACGCCAAGTATGGTGGCTTTCCCTGGGGTTTTTACCTGGTGCTGTCTGCTTTGCTGGCTACCCTCGTTTTCAGGATGAATCCGGCCGAAAAGGTAATTGCTACAACCGGTTTTGTTAGCATGGGGGCCGAGATTTGGATTATCCTGGCTTTTCAGATTTTGCAGGGAAATCTTTATCTGAAAATTGGTGTAATTGTCACCATGTTTTTAGCAGGCTTGTTGCCCGGTGCATATGCAGCGATTTATTGTAAAAAACAACGCCCATGGCTGTTAGCCTCTGACCTGCTGATGGCTTTTGGCCTGACAGCAATGGCCCTGGCTGTCGAATTTGCAGGTGCCAGGCTGCCGGAGATTTTTTTCTACCTTAGCGGGTTTTTGCTTTCCCTGCTGGCAGGTTTCCAGTTTCCTCTGGCTTTCCAACTGGCAGGGCGCACAAACACCGGGGCGGCGACCCTGTTTGCCATTGATGTCCTCGGCGCTGCTTCAGGTTGCCTGGTAACCAGCCTGATACTGATAATTTATCTCGGCCTGCCGGTTGCGGCGGCGGTCCTGGTAGCCTTGAAATTGGCTAGCAGTCTGATGATGGGATTCAGCCATGGTTTGCCAAACACGAAGAACTTTTCTGCTGACTAGTCTTGCCGGTCTGGCTTCGGCTCCAATACCGCGGCTGTTTGCCGCCGGGCCTAAGCGTGAAGGTGTTCGCGGACGAATTTTCAAGGCAGATGCGCCTGTCAAACCCTGGCGCTGGTCATGTGAAGGATTCAGCTACAGGCGATCTGCAGACAGATCAGTTACCTGCGGAATTTGTCCGCATCGCTGTCGGCTGGCTCCCGGTGATCGCAGTGTGTGTCGCTCAAAGGTCAACATCGGTGGCAAGCTTTACAGCCTGGCCTATGGCAATCCCTGTGCGGTTCATCTGGATCCGATAGAGAAAAAGCCCCTTTACCATTTTTTACCCGGAAGTTATGCTTTTTCCATAGCTGCAGCCGGTTGTAATTTTAGATGTCTGAATTGCCAAAACTGGGAGATTTCCCAGGCCAAGCCCCATGAAGTTGAACATATTGAACTGTTTCCCGAGCAGGTGGTAGCGTCAGCCGGTCAGGCACAGGCAGGATCCATTGCCTATACCTATTCAGAGCCGGTCTCTTTTTTTGAGTACATGCTGGATACTGCTAAGAAGGCCAGGGCTGTAGGGATCAAGAATCTCTGGATATCAAATGGTTATATAAATCGGCAGCCATTGCTGACCCTATCCAGGTACCTGGATGCGGCCAATGTCAACCTCAAAGCTTTCAGCGACCAGGTTTATCGCCGCCTTAACGGCGGCCGCCTCCAGCCTGTCCTGAATACTTTCAAAACCCTGCGTGACCAAGGTGTTCATTTTGAAATAACCAATCTGGTGGTGCCTGGCTATAATGACACTGCCGGCATGGTCGAAAAGATGTGCATCTGGATCAGGCATGAACTGGGGCCGGACCGCCCTTTGCATCTGCTGAGGTTTTTCCCGCGTTACAAGCTGGACCGCTTGCCGCCCACACCGGTTTCCACCCTGGAAAAATTGCGCCGGATTTGCCTGGAAGCCGGGTTGCGTTATGTTTACATCGGAAATGTGCCGGGACATCCGGCCAATCATACTTATTGTCCCGGATGCGGCAAAGTGGTGGTCAGACGCCAGGGTTTTGCCAGGCCGGAATTGAATCTCAAGGCCGGTTGCTGTATTTTTTGCAGAACACCTGTGTCTGGAGTCTGGAACTGAGACTGAAAGCTCAGGTAATGAACAAATAATTTGAAACATTCAGCATCATGTGTTATTTTTAACATAATTTAGAATGCCGCAGGCAGACCATCGGCCTGTGGTTGAAGCGCCGAGTGACTTTGCAGTCATACCCACCGCTGTTTCCTGCCAATTTCGTATGACGGCCAAAAATGTTTCTTGGTAAGCTTTATCGGTTATCCACGTTAGAAAGCGTGGATTGATTGGTGGCAGCATTAGTTGTCTTGGCCTAATTTCAAAAACGAAAGGCATTCAAATGAAATTGTATCGCACGTTCGTGACCGTGGTCGCGTGCTGCCTGGTACTTTCTGCCATGGCGATCACCGCGGTGGGTGCGGACAAAAAGTCAGATCAAAAAAAAGGAGAAAAGAAAATGACGGTTGCAGAAGGTAGAACCATAGGTATCGAGTATACTTTAACCCTGGATGACAAGCAGGTGGTGGATACCAACGTTGGTGGCCAACCCCTGACTTATGTGCAAGGATCCCAGCAGATTATCCCGGGCCTGGAGAAGGCTCTGGAAGGCTTGGCCGTGGGAGATACAAAAAAGGTAACCATCCAGCCTGACCAGGCTTATGGTCAGGTGATTAAGGAAGCCATAATCGAGGTCGATAAAGAGCAAATGCCCGAGGAACTTTGGAAGGTTGGTGCTCAGGTCCAGGCTCAGGGGAACGATGGCCGGGTACTGCGCGGCAAGGTCACCGAGCTGAAGGAAAATACAGCCGTGGTGGATTTCAACCACCCCTTGGCTGGCAAGACCCTTCATTTCGATGTTAAGGTGCTGAGTATTCAGTAAATTCAAAGGTAATTAATTTTCAGGGGCCGGTGATCCTGCCGGCCCCTGATGTCCTTTCCGGTTGACATCCTTCCTGCCCTCTGTTCAAATTAAGTAACTCCATTCCGAATTTTCGGCGTATTCATAAAAATTTAAAAAATTCCTACGACGGCAACCCGAATTGCTCCAGTGGCGGCATTGAATGCAAATGTTGGGATGCCATCAACTCCTGGCTCTTGTTGCGGGAACCGGAAAAGATGGTTTTAGCGGCGCGGTTCCATAAGGCAGAAGATATTCTATCCAGACTGGATTATTCTGAGCTGCTTGGTTTAAAAAAAACCTGCTCCCAGATCCAGGCGGCCCAGCGCGCCATCCTTGAACGGGGTGTTTCCTATATGAATCATTGTGCTGTGGTTTGCCGGGGATTGTGCTGCCGGAATATGAAGGTTATGGAAATCATAAGCCTTTATGATTTTATCCTTTTACTGGTCATGGCCCCGGAGTTCAAATACAAGATCGCAAAACAGGTGAGGCTGGCTAGAGTGCTGCATACGGCCGACTGCGTCTTTTTGGAAAACGGCCGCGGGCCGTGTCTGTTTCCTGTAGATTTGAAACCGGAACGTTGCATTGCCAGTTTCTGCTTTGAGACGCAATTGATCAGGCGGGACCTTATCCGGCTTCGCACGAGCTTCAACCGGCTCATATTTTCACTGAGGTGGTATCGCTGGCGACGTTTTGGGCTGGTATTGCTGAAAAAGATAGGCCTTATCCGGGCGGCTGCCGGATGACGGCAAACCGCCCGGATTGACGCTTAGGCTTCTTTCAAGGCAGCGTGGGCTGCTGCCAGCCTGGCAATGGGAACTCTGAAGGGTGAACAGGAAACATAGTTCAGCCCCAGACGGTGGCAGATGACAATGGAATCGGGATCCCCTCCGTGCTCGCCGCAGATCCCACATTCAAGGTCAGGTCTCCGGCGGCGTCCCTTGGTAACCGCTATACGCATTAATTCTCCGACCCCATCGGCGTCCAGGGTGGCAAAGGGATTGTCCGGCAAAATATGGTTTTCCATGTATTCTATAAGGAAACCGGCCTCGGCGTCGTCGCGTGATATCCCATAGGTTGTCTGGGTAAGATCGTTGGTGCCAAAAGAGAAAAATTCGGCGTATTCGGCTATCTGGTCGGCAGTAAGGGCTGCCCGCGGAAGTTCGATCATGGTGCCGAAACGATACTCTATTTCCATTTGCTGCTCCTGCATTACCCGTTTAGCCTCCTGTTCCAGGGCTGCCCGTTGAACCTTGAGTTCATTTGAATGGCTTGTAAGAGGGATCATCACCTTGGGCAGAACCTTTATCCCATCACGGGAAACCTGGCAGGCGGCTTCGAATATTGCCCTGACCTGCATTACCGTAAGTTCGGGAATGTGAATTCCAAGGCGGACTCCCCGCAGGCCCAGCATTGGGTTCTGCTCACGCAGAGCCTGGGCCCGGGTCCGGATTTTTTCCTTTATCCGTATCTGTTGCAATAGATTGTCGATTTCCACCAGATTGTCGGCATGTTTGATCCGTATCTTCAGATCTGACAGCTCGGCGATCAGTTCAACCAGGTCCGGTAAAAATTCGTGCAGGGGTGGATCGATCAGCCTGATGATAACCGGCAGGCCGTCCATGACGCGGAACAGGCCGGCGAAATCTTCCCTCTGGAAGGGAAGCAGGGCGTCCAGGGCCTGGCGGCGTTCCACCGGCAGGTCGGCCATGATCATTTTTTGTACCAGGGGTAGGCGTTCGGCTTCAAAGAACATGTGTTCGGTACGACACAGACCTATTCCCTGGGCACCGTACTCTCTGGCACGGCTGGCATCATCGGGATAATCTGCATTGGCCCACACCCCCAGGCGCCGGAACTTGTCGGCCCAACCCAGCAGTTTAATCAGCCAAGGGTCCTTGATATCGGGCACCAGGGTGTCCAGCCGGCCATGGAACACTTCCCCTGTATTGCCGTCGATGGAGATCCAGTTGCCTTCATGGATGGTTTTCCCGGACACCGTCATCTGCCGTTTATGCAGGTCGATTTCCAGGGCGGAAACCCCTACCACCGCGGGTTTGCCGAACTGGCGTGCCACCAGAGCAGCATGGCTGGTTCTGCCGCCCCGGCTGGTTAGAATCCCCTTGGCCGCCAACATGCCGTGGACGTCATCGGGCTTGGTCTCCGGACGTACCATGATTACGTCCCGGCCTTCCTTTTGGGCCCATTGCTGGGCAAGGTCTGCGTCGAAAGCAATAACTCCACAGGCTGCCCCTGGTGAAACATTGAGTCCTTTGGCCAGCATTTTGCCCTGGTTACGGGCTTTTGTCATGGCCTGGGGATCGAACTGGGGATGAAGAAAGAAATCCACCTGGTTGGGAGTTACCCGCAGAACGGCTTCCTTCCTGTTTATCAGGCCTTCTTCAGCCATGTCGACTGCAATTCGGACTGCCGCCTGGGCGGTGCGTTTTCCGTCCCTGGTCTGGAGCATCCAAAGTTTGCCGTTTTCAATGGTAAATTCGATGTCCTGCATTTCACGGTAATGGGCTTCCAGTTTGGCAGCAATTTCCTGCAACTCTTTCCAGGCTTCGGGCATGTCATGAGCCAGTTCCTGGATTTCTTTTGTCATCCGTATCCCTGCCACAACGTCTTCACCCTGGGCGTTTATCAGGTAGTCACCTTCAAGCTTGGGCTCACCGGTTGATCCGTTGCGTGTCATGGCCACACCCGTGGCACTGGTGGGGCCGAGGTTGCCGAAAACCATTGTAACCACGTTGACCGCCGTACCCATGTCATGGGGTATTCCGGCCGCATTGCGATAGTCCACAGCCCGCTTTCCATTCCAGCTTTTAAAAACCGCTTCAGTGGCCATTTTCAATTGTTCATAAGGATCCTGGGGAAAATCCACCTGGGTATGGCTACGAAAAATAGTCTTGAACTGGGCCGTAACCTGCTGCCATTGTTCGGCGTTAAGTTCGGTATCTGTTTCGACTCCAGCCTTGTTCCTGGTCATTGTCAGAATTTCTTCAAAGGGTTCATCGGGGATACCCATCAC
>JALVQM010000437.1 GCA_027025615.1 Desulfobacteraceae bacterium
AAGACCAACCAGCCAGATGGTAATAGCCGGCATGGCAAGTCCCATCTCTTTGAAAAGTCCGGTTATCTTGGGCACCACGTAATAAAGCCAAAATGTCAATCCGCCTCCAATGGCGACGAAAACCATAGCCGGATACATAAGGGCTTGCTTGGTATCACTGATTATGGAATGAATACGTTTGAGGTGATCAGAGGCATCTTTGAGCATTTTATCCAGGCGGCCAGTTTCTTCTCCCATCCTGATAAGGTGTACGACGGTCTTTGGAAAAAGATAAGGATATTTTGCAGCCACCTCCGATAAAACAAGGCCGCTTTGGATGCCCTTGATTATATCTTCCAAATCTTTCCTTACCTGTTTGCTTTCAGCCCCGGCGGCAACTTCGCTCACCGCGCTGACAAGCGGCATCCCGGACTTGAGCATGAGGGCCAGGTTGCTTAATATCTCCGCCAGCACAGGCCTTGGCAAACGACGGCGAATCTTCCATGACAAAACCCGCATGACTGCATTGGCCAACGCTCCCAGGGGGCGGACAAACAGGGTAACGCTGCCGTCTCTTTCCAGGTGGGAGATAACCGACATGGTGTCCTTATATGGCATCTGGATGACGCCTGAGTCCACCCGTCCGTCCGGTGCAATACGCTTGTAACGATAGTACTTCATACCTTAGTCTGACACGATTGCTTATTGGGTTGACGGATGTAGCCAAGTGTGCGCACCGCCTCTTCTACAGTAGTTATTCCTTCCATTACTTTGCGCACGGTAATATCAAATATATCGATGTAGGTGCCTTTAATAGCCTGCTGGGCAAGGCGGCTAAGGTCTGCTTCCTGTTCGATAAGCAAGGCAAGCTTACGGTCAACAGTCAACATTTCATATACCAGAGTACGGCCGAAATACCCGCTGCCGTTGCATACCTGGCATCCCTGGCCACGATATAGCTTATCGACGTTACTGCATTTCAGGTAGTCTATTTCCGCAGCACTTGGCTTATAAGCGACTTTACAGTTGGAGCAAATCTTTCTTACCAGGCGCTGGCTGACAACACCAATCAGGGCATCAGCCACTAGAAATGGCCGGATACCCAGGTCCTTCAAACGCGGAATGGCTCCCAGGGCGCTGTTGGTATGCATGGTGGAAAGCACCAGATGACCAGTGGTGGAAGCGGTGACGGCCGTAGATGCTGTCTGGGCGTCCCGGATTTCGCCAACCAGGATTACATCCGGGTCATGGCGTAGAAAATAACGTATGGCGCTTGCAAAAGTGTAACCGGCTTTTTCATTTACCTGGGTCTGGCGCAAGAGGGGAATCTCATATTCAATGGGTTCTTCGACAGTAATAACGTTTTTCTCCAGGAGGTTCAGGCGCCGGATTCCGGCATACAGGGTTGTTGATTTTCCTGAACCGGTGGGACCGGTTAGCAAAATTATGCCAAAAGGCTCATTGAAAATTTCTTCAACGATGCGAATATGCTCTTTTAAAAAACCAAGCTCTCCCAGGCCCATGATAGCACTTTCCATGGGCAACACACGCAAGACCATGTTTTCTCCTTGGGGAGTAACTATGGTGGATACCCTGAAGTCATAGACATTGTTCAAAATCGTTTCGGTAAAGCGACCATCCTGGGGAAGACGCTGTTCGGCTATGTCCATGTCAGCCAGCATCTTGATGCTGGCTACAAGCCGCGACAGGGAAGAAGGCATGGCCAACACCGGCATTATCACCCCGTCGATTCTGAAAGAAATATTGATGGATTTTTTCGTTGGCCGAATATGGATATCGGTGGCCCGCATCTTTACCGCCAGGTGTAATAGGTGCTTGATCAACTTATCCATTCCGCGGGCCATCTCAGCATCCTGGGCCAGGACGTTAACTTCGTTTTCTATCAGCTGTTCTACCGGATTCTCCAGAAAATAGTAAAACCTGTTGACTGCGTTTATTACCTTCTTACGTTCCGCGATGTATATTTGGGGGGTAAGACCGGTATGACGAGCAATTATTTGTCTTATATTCGAATCATCAACGTTGTTGACGGCGACTTCCACGGTGTTGTCTATCCTGCGCAATGGCAGGAAGGTATTGTTGAGGCATAAGTTTTTATTGAACATTTTCAAAAGAGCCTCATCGGCCGGAACTGTATCCACGTCCACATATGGAACCTGCCGCTGCTCGGACAGGGTTTCTACAACATCATATTCGGTGACAAAGCCCAGGCGCTCAAACAGCTCTCCCAGTCTTTCACCGGTTATTTTCTGCTCCTGTAAGGCATAACGGATATGAGACTCGGTTATCAGTCCTTTTTCCTTGAGCAGCTCGCCCAAAGGCTTTTGTTTTCTTTGCGCCTGGTCAACCATGGGCAATTTTCTCCTGGGCATTGAAGATTAAAAACAGGGTCGCCGGGCCAGGTCTGCCGGTTACCGGGAGTCCACACTTTCTTTGGAAATCCACCACTGCCCGCATCAGCCCCCGCCCTACCAGTCCGTCAAGAGGTCCTTTGTAATACCCCAGTCCGGCCAAAGCATGCTGCAGGGCCACAATCTCCGGTCCCTTGTAATCGTAGTAATAATATTTCAAAACTATTGACGGCTGCCAAAATAGAAGAATAAAAGATTTACCTGAAGCAGTGTCATTGTATTGAAGTATATTATGACCAAGATCGGTGTTATGACCACTTCGATCAAGCCTGACCATCTGCCATCCAGTGGCATTTTTTATCTGCCGAGCAAGCTGTTTCAGGCTGCCCTGTTCCAGGGCCCGCCTTAGAGAGCTTTTGTACTCGTCCAAACCGTAACTTGCCAGGAACATGCCGATGGCATCCTTTTCCTGATGATCGCCCGGTTCTTCTTTTTCCATGTACTGCTGGTATGCAACGTGCGTGTCGGCAACTGCCGGCGGCGGATTAGAAGTAAAATGCGCTATTACCTTCAAACCGCTACGAGCCAGAATATCCATGTTCAACAGCCCCAGGGCAACCAAAATGATACCAGCAACGGCCGCCGGCAACCACTTCGGAAAACGGAAAAAACCTCTTCCGGAAGGCCATAGATCGGTCCCTGCTTCGGCCACCACACAACGTTCAATCCTTTTGATACCCCTGGCATAAGCTGCATAAAAACAACGATCCATCAAGCTGTTTACCTTGCGTAAATTGCCCTTGGAATACCTGAAAATAAGGTCCATGGCGCCCCGGCCAATCTGAATCTGACCGTGA
>JALVQM010000438.1 GCA_027025615.1 Desulfobacteraceae bacterium
GCTCTAACAGGCTGTTGAAAAACGTCATGAGCGCAGGTCAGACAAGGCAAAATCCGACGAAAAAGCGCAGTTTATTGGTAATAAATGAGCATTTTGAGGAGGATTTTAACGCCCTATGGCCAAGCGTAATAGTTTTTCAACAGCCTGCTAGGCGCCCATAAGCCTGAACCGGGCATCCTCCTGAAGTGAAAATGTAAAATCATGCCCAATCAAGGTCGATGCGCTGTACACCGCGGCCGACCTTGAGTTCTAATCCCTCCTCTGTTATTTTTCCAAGATTTTACCCTCCCCGGGGTAGATTTTGCGATTGTCCGGTGGAGTTGGCCGTTTTACCGGGGGCCACTTGCCGTCAACAGGATCAGGTCCTTCAAGGGCAGCGGCGCAAGGGCGGGAGTCTTTCATTACCGGTTTTTTACGCACGTCGACTTCCTCAACCGGTGCACTGAACTCGATGGGGATGTTGTTCGGATCGAAGCTGTAAAGGGAATGAATGAAACCGTGATCGATAATTTCAGATGCCCAGAATCCGGCGGCTTCAAGCTTGTCTTTCAACTGCCAGAGGTCATCATCGGAGGCGACTCCGATGGAAACGTGATCAAAGGCAAAAGGGCCTTTTACCGGGACACCGTGATCTTTTTCGGAAATCGGGACAACTTCCGGCCATTCAAAAAAAGTTATCATGTCGTGTCGGGAAATTTCAAAAAAATAATGTCGGTAGCCAGGACGGCCCAGGCCTGCCACAAGGCGCATACCCAACAGGTCGCGCCAGAAACCTATGGTGGTGTCCATATCGTTGGTTGCCATGGCAAGGTGATTTATTCCGGTATAGGTTGCCATTATCGTTGCTCCAAACAATATTCTTGGTTTTGAAGAATTGCTTTGTTGTTACGCTGAAATTTGCTAAATATTTACCTTATAATATTTATTATAACATTCGTTGGCCTGGAAAGTCACACTGAAGTTGGAAGTATGATCCCGGGGCCGGGACAATTGTTTTAGCCTTGATTTTTAGGGTCTGATCAGGCATAAGGACGTGGCCGACAGAATATATGCTCGGCGGTTTTACAATTTGGATTCAACAGGTGGTGGCTCAGATTTGGCCCCGCCGGCGTGCGGAGAGATGTCCGAGTTGGCTGAAGGAGCACGACTGGAAATCGTGTGTGTCGTTTGAAGCGGCACCGAGGGTTCGAATCCCTCTCTCTCCGCCATCGTTTTTTCCTGATTCCCTCCACGATGTTGTCGATTTTGGTGGCTGCTAAACAACCAGGCAAGCAGGAATGCGGTTGTAGACGGCCAAAAGTGGTACCATCGTCCGTTTTTTGAATTGTCCTGAAGTTCGCAGGGAAAATACAATGGCCTACCTAGTTTTTGCCCGCAAATATCGACCCCAGACATTTGCCCAGGTGGTAAAACAGGAGCATGTTACCCGTACCCTACAGAATGCCATCGAGGCCGGTAGACTGGCCCATGCAATATTATTTGCAGGTCCACGGGGGACCGGCAAGACAACCATTGCCAGGATTCTTGCAAAGGCTGTCAATTGCGAGCAGGGACCGGCCATTGAACCTTGCAACCAGTGCCGTTCATGCCGTGAGATTACAGACGGTGGGGCAGCCGATGTTTTCGAAATAGACGGTGCCTCCAACAACAGTGTTGAGCAGGTTAGGGAGCTGAGGGACAACCTCCAGTATATGCCGGCCCACAGCCGACGCAAAATCTATATTATCGACGAGGTTCACATGCTCAGCGGGGCGGCTTTCAATGCCCTGCTCAAGACTCTGGAAGAGCCGCCGCAGCACGTAATGTTCATGTTTGCCACTACCGAGCCTCACAAAATACCGATTACGATCCTGTCCCGCTGTCAGCGTCATGATCTGCGCCGGATAGAGACCCAGGCGATTGTTGATCGCATGGCCTGGATTTGTCACCAGGAACAAATCAATATTGATGATTCAAGCCTGGGAACAATTGCCCGATGTGCCGATGGTAGCCTGCGGGACGCTTTGAGCTTGCTTGACCAGGTAATAGCTAGCGCCCGGGACCAGGTCAGCCTGGCCGATATCACCCGCATGTTGGCCATGACCGACAGCCGGATGGTAAAAAAAATGGCAGCAGCGGTCCTGGCTAACGATATCAAGCAGGTTTTAAGGATAGTTGAAGAAATATATTCAATGGGAGACGATCTCCAGCGCTTTTACCTTGAGCTTACAACGGTTTTCAGGCATTTGAATGTCCTGCGGCTTGGAAAAGATGCACGCAGCCTGGTCGACCTGCCCGATGATGAGGCCAGAAAACTGGAAGAATTGGCTGCCAGCGTCGATGCAACACGCCTGCAACAGATATTTGATACCCTGGTTCGTTCCGAGGCGATGGTCAAACTGGCCATTCAACCCAGGCTGGCCCTTGAAATGATCCTGGTTCGTCTGGCCCAGACACCTCCGGTATTGCCCATAGAGACCCTTATAACCAAAATAGAGCAGGTCCGCAAATCATTGGCCTCCAGCCCGGCAACAGGCCCCGCAGAACATCGGGAAAAAAGTGGGTCTAGATTTGCGCCTTCTGTCCAGAATTCAATTGAGGATGCACGTCCGGTAGAACATTTTTCCTTAAATCCGGCAAAGCTGCTTGCATCCTGGAAAGAGCTTGCAAATAATGTAAGCCAGCAAAAACCTTCCCTGGGTGTTTTGCTTCAAAAGAGCAAGCCCCTGGATTTCAGGCAAGGAGAACTCAGCGTGGAGGTTGCGGGCAACGGCTTTACCGTAAAAAGCATTGAAAAGAGTCGGGCCTTGATCGAAGATCTTGCCGGAAAAGTTATCGGCAGTCCTGTAAAATTAAGGATAAAGGCCAATATAACTCCGGCTGAAGAAAAAAGGAAACAAAAGGCGGCCTTGGAGCGCAGCAAGCAAAAAGCTTTGGGCCATACGCTGGTTACAGATGCCCTGGAAATTTTCAACGGCAAGATATATGATGTGCGCATAAAACAGCGTGAGACAGGAGGAAAAAATCCATGAAAGGCATGTCCAATATGATGAAGCAAGCCCAGAAACTGCAGGCCAGGATGCTCCAACTGCAGGATGAACTTGCTGAAAAAACCGTCGAAACAACGGCCGGTGGCGGTATGGTCAAGGTGGTAGCCAATGGCAGCCAGCGGCTGGTAGCTATTGAGCTTGAAAAAGAGGTGGTTGACCCTGAAGATATAGAAATGCTCCAGGACCTGATCCTGGCGGCAGTTAATGACGCCCTGGAAAAATCACACCAGATGGTAGCCGATGCCATGGGTAAACTGACCGGGGGAATGAATATTCCCGGTTTATAGGCAGCAGGTTGGAAAAAGCATGTTATGCGGGTTGTGCTTGATTCTGGCATGATCAGCATATGCGGTAGTACCTTGTTTGCCCCTATAATTATGGGCGATGGGTGCCGCAACACGTGATTATAACTGAGTTGTCTGTCTTAAGTATTTGAAGTTAAACAATATTCGGACTGGAAGCCAATGCACCATTATCCAAAGAGTATCCGTAACCTGATAAAGCAGTTGAGCCGCCTTCCCGGCATTGGTGAAAAAACTGCCGAGCGCCTGGCCATGCACATTTTGAAATGCCCTGTCGACCAAGCCCAGGCTTTGGCCGAAAGCATCCTCCAGGTAAAGCGTAGCGTTCAGCATTGCCAGCAATGTTTTGGTCTAAGTGACGGTCCGGTTTGCCAGGTTTGCCAGGATCCCGGACGTGACATCCGCCTGATATGCGTCGTGGAACAACCGGCAGATATGCTGTCTATAGAAAAATCCGGCTGTTATAAAGGTCTCTACCATATCCTGGGAGGTGTTCTATCTCCCATGGACGGCATAGGCCCCGACCAGCTGCGTTTTGAGCAGCTTTGGCGCCGGATCGACCGCGGACAGGTGGAAGAACTTATCCTGGCCACCAGTACCAGCGTCGAAGGTGAAGCCACCGCGGATTTCATAGCCAGGCAGGTGGCCGGCAAACCGGTTAAGGTTACCCGGATAGCATCAGGCATACCCATGGGTGGCGACATCAAGTACGTGGACCAGATGACTTTGAAAAGGGCCATCGAGGGACGCCATGTGTGTTGATCAGGATGTTCGGCCTGAAGATATCTTTGAATGTCAACTTTGTGGGGACTGCTGCCAGGGGTACGGTGGCACCTACCTGACCCGGGATGATATAGCTGCTATCAGCCACCACGTGGCGGTAGATCGCGAAACTTTTCTATCAGAATACTGCGTCATTTCAGGACGGCGGCCAATGTTGAAACAAGGTCCGGATGGTTACTGTATTTTCTGGAACAAGCTGTGCACCATTCATCCCGTAAAGCCCCGCATGTGCAGGCAGTGGCCGTATCTTGAGGCTGTTCTGGTAGAGCCTTCCAATTGGAAGGCTATGGCCAGTTGCTGCCCAGGTATGCGCACTGACTTGCCGGACAAGATCGTAATTGCTGGAGTCAGGGCTTACCTGGAGTCAATCAAGCCTTGAGCCGGATCAGCTCAGATGATTTTCCAAGCCGAAACATTGTTCAGCAGATATACCTGAGGATCCGACCTGACTACGATTGCCATTTTTTCAAGGGTGGTAAGACCTTCTTGAAGGTCTTCAGGTTTTGCGTTCCAGCGGGATTCGAGAGCTTCCATGGTTACCGGAAGTCCCAAGTCAGCTATGGCGCAGCATAGAAGGTAAACCGATACCGTTTCCACCGAAAGTCCGAGGTTGAAGATTTTCTGTTCCATGGCAGAGGCTTATATATTAAAATGAGGTAACTAATCAACAGGGAACAGGCTATCGAAAGGCCATTGCCTTTAACAGCCCCTGAGATAAACAGAGGAAATAGAGCAGATGATTGGTGTCTTTGATTCGGGCATTGGCGGTTTAACCGTGCTCAAAGCCCTTTTGGAAGATGTACCGGGGGTGCCTATGGTATATCTGGGTGATACCGCCCGTACCCCATACGGAAGCAAGAGCCCGGACACCATCAAGGATTATTCTCTCCAGAATGCCTCTTTCCTGGTAGAAAAAGGAGCCCGGGTCCTGGTGATCGCCTGCAACACAGCTTCCAGCCATGCATCCCGGATCTTGGCCGAGCAGTTCCATCTTCCGGTTTTCGAAGTCATCAGCCCCGGGGCCGAACGAGCTCTGGAGGTTTCGCGAAAAATGCGAATTGGTGTTATCGGAACCCGGGCCACAGTGGAAAGTGGAATATACGAACGTAAAATCAAGGCCATTAACAAGCAGGCCAGGGTTTTTTCAGCAGCCTGCCCCTTATTGGTACCCCTGATCGAAGAAGGCTGGATAGAAAAACCCGAAACCAACCGTATTGTAAAGAATTACCTGCGTCCGTTGAAAATCAGGCAAATAGATACACTGGTGCTGGGATGCACCCACTACCCGGTTTTACAGAAAACCATCCAGCGAAAAATTGGCAAGCGGGTGAAAATAGTAGATTCTGCCCGGGCTGTGGCCGCCCGGGTGAAAACTTTTATTGAGCGTAACCCCGGCCTGCGACAACTACCGGATCAAGCCGGCACATGTGAACGCTGTACGATTTACATAACAGATCAGGCCTCCCAGTTTCAGAAGACTGCCCGCCTGATCATGAAAGTAAAGTTGCAAATACGCCAGGCCGATATAAGGACGGGTTCTGCTTGCTGCAGGAGATGATGAAAAATCATATCTCTTTTGGCAACAGCCTGTTATGTGGCAGTACTACTTGACAGGTGGGCGGTTTTGTGTAATTGCTTAAATTGTTGTTTTTTACAATCACATGAAAATATAAATTATACAAAAGATTGATATTCAATGATAGCGGTACGTTGGTGGAGGTAAAATTCAGTCACCCCCGGTGGGTTGAATATTTTAAATACCAGAACAGGAGGTTGGTATGCGTCGATCCTTTCTTTTGATGCTTGTAATTCCGGTTGCTTGCGGTTTACTTCTGGCCGGTTGTATGGAAAGTATGGTCAAGCCGGAGGCAAAGGTAGATACCGGCGAAGAAATGGGCCTTCCGCCGTACAACGGACCCAAGGCCAAGGTTGCCGTGGCCAATTTTGAATGGAAAGTTGGCGAATCAGGCAGTACTACCAAAATAGGGTTCGGCGGGCAGACAGTTTCCATAACCCATTCCGAATATGCCGGATACGCAAGCGCCCTGCGCGATATGCTCACGACAGCCATGGTGCAGTCGAAACGATACCGGGTCCTGGAAAGGTTAAACCTCGATGCCCTTAAACAGGAGATGGCTCTTTCCAACCAGGGCTATACCGACAAAAGTGGGATCAAAAAGGGTGGTATCAAGGGGGCTGATCTGCTGATAATGGGGGCTGTAACCGGCTGGGAGCCGGCAACTTCCGGTGGCGGTGGCGGCATCGGTGGAGGTTATCTCGGCAAAGCTACGGCCTTGTTCGGGGCTTTGAAAGGCTCTTTCAAAAAGTCATCCATGGCAATGGACATAAGAATTGTGGACACCCATACTTCTGAAGTGTTGGCTGCAACCAGGGTGGAAGGCGTTGCCAAGGATGTAAATCTTGGCGGTTTCCTGGGAGCTTTCGGCGGAAGCGGCGGCATGGCCGGTGGATTGAGCGGTTTTGCCAAGACCCCGATGGAAAAAGCGATTCGCACCTGCCTTTACAAAGCGGTGAAGTTCATAGTTGAAAATACACCTCAAAGTTACATGAAGTATTAAAAGAGTGACAAACCGGCGTGGGTTAGCTAAAGTCTGCGCCTTGAAGATTAGGTGAAAACATGAGATTCCCTCCAGGAGTATCTGGCTCCTGGAGGGAATTTTTTTAATGAAGGAATCAATTTTTCCGACGAATGATATGTATATCACGTTTGGGATAAGGAATTTCAATCCCGTTTGCGTCAAAAGCGGACTTGACCCGGTCGGTAACATAAGAGATCGTATCCATGCGGCGGCGGGCGTCCCTGATCCAGACCCGCAATTGCAAATCAACCGATGATTCGCCGAAATTGCGGACCACCACCTTGGGTTGCGGGCGGTCAAGGATCCAGTCCGCCCCGGATGCAACTTCCAGAATGACTTTTTTTGCCTTGTCTATATCGGTGTCATAGGCCACTCCGATATTGATTCTTACCCTTATCATGGTTGACATGGCGGTGTAGTTCACTATATCGCGTTTCATGATTTCGTTATTTGGAATTACAACAACCAGATTGTCGGTTGTCTTGATCCTGGTTGCCCGCAAGCCTATGTCAATCACGTCTCCCCAGCTTGCGGTACCCTTGGGATTGGACCAAATTTCGATTCTGTCGCCGATTTCAAAGGGCCGGTCTATTATCAACAGGACACCGGCTATCAGGTTGGACAATGTATCCTTGGCGGCAAAGCCAATGGCGATACCTGCCACTCCGGCGCCTGCCACAAAGGGCATTACGTTTACTCCGATTACATCCAGGGCGATTACTACAGCTATGGAATATATTATGGCTCCTGAAAATTTGTTCAACAGGTCGAATATTATGTCGTCGACCTTTGTTTCAGTTTTCTTGGCAAGGTGTTTTTCAAAGGCATCCAGAAGCAGCATAAGAAAATTATTGATGGGATTTACCATCAGGATGATACAGATTGCGTAAAAAGGTCTCGCGAGGGCCGGCCAGTGAAAGGTGCGTATCAGAAAGGCCCCGGCTGCCAGTATGAACAGGAAGTCCAACAATTTCCGGATATTTTTTAATAGATCGGGTGCAAAATAAGCCCGGGGTATAGCCTTGAGGCGATTCTGGAAAAAATGCAGTAGAATTTTGGTTCCCATCAATATTGCCAATAAAACCAATATAATTATAAAGGCTTTTAGAAGCGGGGTATTGGCCCAGCTTGCCTTGCTGAGAAGGCTTTTTTCAAGGGCGGCCATTAATTGATCCCACGTGTACATTGAGTTTTCCTCCAGTCAGACAGTGGTTGGGATTCGTCTAATCCAGCATGCTTGTATCAAATACATCATGTCTGTCAAACTCCAAACTGGATTATTTCAAAATGGAGTGAGTGGAAATCCGTGAGACATTACGGTTTAATCACCTTATCAATGATGATTTTATAACAAGTTCCTTTATCCTTGGATTGGGGCCTGCTGGAAGGAAGTATCGTTTTCCGGCGGTCGCAAAGACTCGAATTCAGGTTTGACCGATTAAATCTGTTATTCAGAACCGTAATTGTTGCCGGTAAATCAGGGCGAGCCGTCCTAACAATGGGAGTAATCAACTGTAGAAAGTCGTGGGAAGCAGCTACCTGGTCGGCAGTCACTTAGCAAGCCAGGGCCTTCTGAATGCGTTGTTCCGCCGGCACATTATGGTTGCCAAGGATAGACAGGATCTGTTCCAGGCGGTTTTCCAACTCGGAAACTGTAATTTCAAGGTTTTGGATGGTTTCGCTGGAGGCCTGCTCGGTAACCTGCATGGCTTCGCGCAAATCGCTGGCGTTTTTCAACAGTGATTTCAGGTTATGAATTTTTTGCAAACGGATCAATAATTCTTCCATGTTAATCGGTTTCTGGAGATAATCTGCGGCTCCTTTTTTCATAGCCTCAATGGCATTGTCAATTGAACCATGGGCGGTTATCAGGATTACCTCGGTTTTGAAGTTTGCTTCCTTGGCTGCTTCCAGGACACCGATGCCATCGACTCCTCCAGGCATCATAAGATCGGTAAGCACAACGTCATACGACGTTGTTGCTATCAGATTGACTGCCTGTACTCCGTCTTTGGCCAGTTCGGTTCGACATCCTTCCTTGGACAACCGCTTTTGGAGCAGCTTGCGGGTGATGGCATCGTCATCTACTATAAGAACCTTCAAATCGTTCATGTTGCCTCCTGCTACCATCTTTTATCTTGCAGGGATGATTATTGCTTTGCAAAAACCGTCACCTGAGTTGATAAAAGATGGATTTCAAATGTTTCTTCGGCACAAAGCGCGGGCATACACCGGTCAGTGATTCAGTCGATCCGATAATAAGATAACCATCGTGTTCAAGTATATCTGCAATTTTATTGAACAGCTTTTTGCGATCTTCCGGTGTAAAGTAGATAGCCACGTTACGGCAAAAAATTATATCGAATTTACCCATACCGTTGAACGGATGCATCAGATTCATTTTTTTATAGGTGGCCATGGCCCGGATTTCATCCTTTATTTTCCAGTTTGGGCCGACGGGGATAAAGTATTTTTGCAGACGCTGCTTGGACATACCGCGCTCTATTTCAAACTTGTTGTATAAACCATAGCTGGCCTGCTTGATGGCTGTGTCGGACAAATCTGTGCCAAGCAGTTTTATATCGTACTTTCGCAGATCGACCAGCAGCTCTTTGAGTACAATGGCGATGCTGATTACCTCCTGGCCGGCGGAGCAGGCTGCACTCCAGATCCGGATAGGTATTTTCCCTAACGACGATTTGCGTTTGATCCGCTTGTCAATGATTTCTGGCACGATTTTATGCCGAAGAAGCTCAAAAGGACCGTTATCCCTGAAAAAAAGGGTTTCATTGGTGGTCATTGCATCGATCAGCTGCTTTTCGATTGTCTTGGCAGGTTCAGACTTGGCCTTTTGATAAAGTTCAGTGAACGATTTACAGCCATTTTCT
>JALVQM010000439.1 GCA_027025615.1 Desulfobacteraceae bacterium
ACATCCTTCTTCCAACAAAAGCTGCCTATTCCAGTCATGCCAGCGCAAATGGCCTTTGGCAATACAGTCATGCATACCTTCACAAGGTTTGTCGGTAACAATTACATCGGCGTATACCAGAGCAATCTCTCTCTTTGTTTCCAGTACAGCCAGCATCTGCTCAAAAGCGTCAGGACGGTGACGATCGTCTGTATTCGCCGAGGTCAGGTATTTACCCCGGGCTGTTTCCACAGCCCGGTTCCAAGCCTGGTAAACACTTTCCCTTTTTTCGGTTCTAATGTAACGAATGTTGTTATATTTCTCCTGATAGCGTTTAACGATCCCGGCTTCGTCTTGTTCTGAACCACTGTCGACCACAATGATTTCAAGCCTGTCTGCTATGGTTTGCCGTTCCAGGTCAGCCAGGCAGCCATCCATGAAATTTTCGGCATTGAAAGTTGAGACAATTGCCGAAACCAGGATTTGATCTTCTTTCGGTTTTTGCATGAATCTGCCTGCCTGTTTGCAAGCAGTGCTAAAATGGCTGTCTTTCAGCCCCTCTTTTGACCTGGATGACCTGTACATGGAAATAGCTTCTTTATTGCTGTATTGGGTTTGAGAGCCATAAGGGCTGAATACCGATCGAGTTGCCGCAAGGTATGAATTTACCTGGGCAAAGGTTATAGGTACAGGCGCCGGATGCAATACACTTTTGTTCCTGCCGTAAAGCGAGATTTCGCGGTTAAGAACCTTCTCAGCTTCCATGAAGTAAAGCTCCATATGGCGAGCCGTCTTTTGATCCGGATGTTGCCTGAAAACAGCCAGAGTCAGATCAACGCTGTGCAAGTCTGCATGCCTGAAAAACCTTGCCCAAAGTTCCAGGTCACCAGCCATCTCTAGGTTCGGGTCAAGATAAGCACCGGATTTTTCCCACAGACTTCGACGCCAGAATGTGCCCTCCTGCTGGATAAATGGCGCAAAATACCGCTTTTCAAGGTAGCGTTTGTATGACCACAGGGGCAGGGTTGAAAGGACATGCAGATTCTGTTTGTTTATATCCAAACTGTTAGGCAGGCCTGTTATCCATTCTACGTCAGGACGCTGCAAAAAAATCGCCGCCACGGTTTCCAGTGTACCCGGATATAAAAAGTCATCCGCGTTGAGCCAGGTCATTATCTGACCTGTTGCGTGTCTGAAGCCTTCATCGATGGCCGGATACTGGCCATCATCCCGGCCGCTTTTCCAAAAAGCCAGCCTGGAAGCGTATTTTTTGATTATATCCAGGGAGCCATCGCTGCTTCCACCGTCAATGATTATATATTCCAGGTTGGGATAGTCCTGGTTCAATATTGAGCATATACATTGCTCGAGATATTCAGCTTGATTAAGGCATGGGGTTACAATCGAAATCCTGGGTATATCAGTACGTTTAAATGCTCCAGCTCCATTTGATACAACCTCACCCGGAATGACGATATTTCCTTTGTTATCCAAAAGTTCAGATCCAACTTCAACCAGCTCGACATCCAGGTCTTGCGGCAGAACAGTTTCGCATGCAATCTGTTTTGGACCAACCGAATTTCGGCTAGGTCTTGGGGAAAAGCTGCCATGTAAAGCGACATTTGAGATGTTGGATTGCCAATAAATTCTTGGTGTCTGAACCTTTTGTTCAAGTGCTTCTTGAATAGCTTTCTGCACAAGCTCAGGACAAATATCCTCTATGCAATGCGCCCTGGGGAAGCTACACCGCCACTGGCAGCCGTAACAATCCAAAGGCTGACAAACCACCGAGGTCAGAGGGCTATACGGCAGAAACCGGCCAAAGTGTCCTCCGCCGACCACTACCACATTGGTAGTGCCCACGGCACAGGCCATGTGTACCAACGAAGTATCACATCCTGCTGCAACCGCTGCCAGTTTCAGCAATGCCGCTGCCTGGAACAGACTTGTGCGGCCGCAAAGATTAATGGTTTGTTTCTGGATGTTTTTAAATTGTTCCTGGACAAGGGAGTAATCTTTTTCGCTTCCCAGGGCTATAACCTTGAATCCGTAATTTTGACAAAGAGGCTCTAAAACCTTATCCCAAAGCCCGTAGTTTTTGATTTCAACCCTGGAGGCCGGAAACAGGGCCATGGTACGTTCTGGTTCAAGGTCGTACCTGGCCATGACATCCCGCGCCCAGCAAAGGTCTGATTCCTTTAGGTCGATTGCCGGCATGAGGGATGGAAAACCGGCAATACCGATTTGGTCCAGAAAACGGGCATGCCTTTGCAGTTCGGTCAAGTTTTCAGGACCGGGGTCTACCAATGTCTTGTACGAAGCATGTTTGGTATTGCGAAAGGCAACCGAACGCTCGATGAATTCCAGCCCCGGCAGATCGGATATTTCATGAACACTGTAGACTGTATTTAAAAGCAAATCTGGGTTTTCTGCCTTAATTTGTTTCAAAAACTCTTGATATTGCTCGGAGTTTTTCCATTTATGTTCATTGGGAATCTTGATTACCCGGGCCACAAAAGGAATGCGTTCATAAACTGGAGCGGAAGCTTCCTGGCAAACCACAATTATCCTTGCTTCGGAGAAATGATTGTAGAGCGGTTCGATCATTGTCGATGCCAAGAGGCTGTCGCCGATAGAATCAGTCCGTAAAAAAACCATACAGCGCACAGGCTTGAAGCGTGCAATGGCATATCCGAATTTTTCGTCGTTTTCTTCCAGTAACTCAAAGCGTGGGTCGGATTTGATGGCATTCAGTGAACGATGATGTTTGCAATGATGGACATCATCCAATACCAGGTGAAAGGTACCCTTTACCCGCCTGCGCACAAGCTCAAATTCCTCGAAACCGAGGTGACCTGCGCTGTCCAGCAGGACCAGGTCGGGTTTCCAATTACAACGTTTCAGGGCATATTCCAGTTGGTTGTCCGGCACCTGGAAATCTGTTTCGGAAAAATATTTTTCACTGCGCAAATGCTCCGGATGGTCGTAGTAAATCCGGTCAGAATCTTTATTGTCCACGAATTTTCGCTGAATATCCTGTTTTGAAGGTAGCCTGCTACGTTCAAGGCTCAATCCGCAAACAGACCTTATCCGCATGCCGTTTTTATCAAAATAGGCTTTGGCCTGGCGATGGTATTCGGGATTGACTTCAATGGTTGTAAAATCAGGATCAATACCGGCTTGCTGAAGGGCCTTCCAGACTATGGTTGTTGTTCCACGTCCCA
>JALVQM010000440.1 GCA_027025615.1 Desulfobacteraceae bacterium
AAGCTTTAAAAAAAACAGACGGTGTTCAAATCAGGGCCGCCCAACTGCTGGGAATTAAAGAGCGGAGTCTATGGCACCGGCTCAAAAAATATCAAATAGATGCTTCAATCTTTAAAACCCATAAGGAGAATCACTAACCTAAAGTCGTCAAAAAACGTCAAAACACTTCACAATATTTGTTGCATAAGCTTCATAATTTGTTGCTCCTCCAGGCAAAATATTATAAGCAAGCTATTCAAGCGGTTTGTCGACAAATTGTATTTATTTGTTTTTTATTAGTATATTATCGTACTGTAAATTTTTTTGGAATTTATCCTGCAAATGGCATACTTAGTGCTTCAATATTTAATTAGATTTAACGCGAACATGCATAATTTTTTATCTGCCAAGGAGAAATGATAATGAAAAACAAAGCCGGGAAAATTCATACCAGGAAAGCATATCAAAATGAAGAAGGCTTCACCTTGGTTGAAATTATAGCCGTCCTTGTTATCCTCGGCATACTGGCTGCAGTAGCTATCCCCAAATATTTCGATCTCCAATCCGAAGCCAAGGAAAAAGCAGCCGAAGCAGCCATGGCAGAAGCTATCGGCAGGGTAAACGGCAAATTTGCCAAGGCGTTATTGGGTGGTTCGTCCTGGGATCAAATAACATATTCCGATGCAACCCTCGGTACTGATTTAGGTGATTTTACCCTCGGTGTAAGTGTGTCAGGCAATAGCATTACTTTGACCATAACCGGTAAAAACAATACCGCGGTTGCCGGAAAAACTAAGGTTAAAGTAATTTCCAAGCCAGGCCAGCCGTAGCGCTTTTTCATACAGACCCCATTGATTTGCCGTATTTATAAATATAAGCAGCCGGTGTGGTATTATAACGCCGGCTGCTTTTTGTGATTTCCTGTCCGGCTTCCCTGGCGCTGCAACCTGTCTTGTAATATATTCAAAACCAGCCTGCGCTTTGGCACATGGGGCAACAGACCCGCATCCTTTAACAGTTGATCCAACCAGCTTTTCAGCTCATCCAAACCGGCTTCGGCCAGAATTCGGTCTGCAACAGCGTTCATCCGTTCTGTTTTTCCCATTTCCCCGAAAAGTTCCAACTGTCCGATAAGGGCATACCTCTTTTGGGAAGGCAACATTTCCAACTTCAACCAGGCGGCCAAAGATGCCTGGTAATTGCCATAGCGTTGCTGAATTTCAGCAATACAAGCAACAGGAACAGGATCTGCCCGGCAGGCCTGGACCAGTTTTCCAGCCAATACCATAGCGACAAATCGTTTCTGGGGCTGCTTGGCCAGGGCTAAAAGTAACCTCGAGTTTAAGCCGCAATCGTCAGGCCAAAACTTCAGAGCTTGTCGCAACACTGTTTCCGCATTTTGGGGATCATCCAAAAGAAGCCAAACTTGACCGCTCTGGTACCAGGCCTGCTTGAGACCCGATGCCCAGCTTAAAGCTCTTTTGAAAAAATCAGCGGCTTTTTTGTAATTTCTTGTAATCTCAAGCTCATATAATCCCAGATTATAATAAACCAGGCCTTTTTGGCGCAGGTCGTTATACCTGTCCAACACCAGGGCCTTAACGAAATGCCTGTAAGCTTCCTGATGCAGTCCTGCATTCCACAAAACCTTTCCCAGATTATTGTGGGCCAGGCTCATTTCAGGCGATTTGCGGACAACATCCATCCATAGGCTCAATTCACTTTTGAAGGAACGATTATACATCAAGGTTATGTGAATCTGGGAGCTGAGCAATATCACCCAACAAGCTGCCAGCGACCACTGCAGACTTTTCCTATATGAAAAATAGTTCCAGGCATTGACCATCCCAATTGCAAGCAGAACAAACAGCCAGGTTGAAGGCAGGTAGTTTCGGTGCTCATAAATCAATTCAAGATTAAAAACAGAACCCTCTATAAGATGGTTAAGCAGAAAAAAAAGACCGCTGAAACTTACCAGCGGCCACTTGCGGTATACCAGGACAAGGCCGGCCAGGACAGCTGTAAGGCCTGTAATGGCTATCAGGGTGGAAGGAGGAGAAAACAATCCTGTGGAAATCCCGACATCATGCAGCAGGTTAAGTCTGGTTTTTGACGGCACTGCCAAAAGGCCCAGATACTGCCAAATAACCCTTGGCTCGGTCAGCAGCCTCTGGCCGGGGGTGAAGGGGCGATTTTCCCAGGGGCCGACAATCGAAGCCGGATCGACCATCAACCACCCTACCAATATTCCCGCCAGAACAAGGATTGCCCCCCAGACGGCTAATATCTTTTGAAGGTCTCTCCTGTCCCTGGGAAACATAATCACATCATACAACAAAAGGGAGGCCGGCAACATGAACGCGTTTTCCTTGCTTGCCATTGCAGCCGCCCCACAAATACAGCAGGCAAGGCCGTAGCCCCATCTCAGGTTTATCCTGGCATTGGTACGGGCTTTCAGGTAAAACAACATGGCCGCCAGATAGAAAAATGCAGCCATGGAAGCCATGCGCTGGACGATATAAGTAACAGCGGTTACCTGGATGGGATGGGTTGCCCAAAACAAAGCCCCGATCCAACCGATTATCAGGGCATTTTTACGATGACGTCGGAGAGCTGGAACCAGCCTTATCGTCGAGGTAACCAGAGTCCACAGAACAAAGGCAGTGGCAAGGTGAATAATTATGTTCACCAGATGATAGCCCTGAACCCTGTTTCCGCCGAAAAAATAATTTAGGGCAAAGCTTAATCTGGCCAGGGGACGAGAAGGCCTTGGATCCAGATGCTGGTCATACATTGCCAGCTTCAGCTGCTGCCAGCTTAAGCTGGTCAATTTAGCGTTGTCATTTTCAATTATGTTGGAAAAATCATCGTATTGCCAGCTGCAGTCCAGACAGGAACCATAAGCGATTATAATCAAAAGCCCAAGCAGCAACGCCAGGGCAGTGATCATGAGAATCCTTCTGTCCAGCCCGCCCGACAATCTGTTATTTTGGCTTTCCCGCGTTTTCATAACTATCGAATTGGCAGTACAGGTCTTTTTTCTTCCAATCAATTCCGGCCTTTGCTATTAATATAACATGATGCAACGGTCCAGTCTTTACCAAACATGACAATTTCGCAAAAATGTAAAATTCAGATACTGACACAACAAGCCGGAAATCGAGCCATTGCGTTTAGAAATCCGGTTGCAAGGCATCGGGAGCAGGATAACTATCGGCA
>JALVQM010000441.1 GCA_027025615.1 Desulfobacteraceae bacterium
TGGCACGCAAGCTTGCCCTGGTACCCCAGCAATACGCAATCAGCTTTCCCTTTACGGTTCGTGAAGTGGTCCTGATGGGCCGCTATGTCCACTTACCTCGATTCACAGCTCCAGGCGACCATGACCTGGAACTTGTAGAACAGGTCCTGGAAGAAACAGATACCAAGGCCCTGGCCGACAGAAAGGTGACTGAATTGAGCGGCGGCGAACGCCAACGCACAATTTTTGCCAGGGCACTTGCCCAGGACACCCCAATCCTGGTTCTGGACGAAGCAACCGCCAACCTGGACATAAAGCACGCCCTGCGCCTCATGGAATGTGTGGCAAACAGGGTAGAACGCCGAAATTGCTGCGCCCTTGCTGTATTCCAGGACGTCAATCTAGCTGCAGCTTTCTGTACTCACATGGTGTTTCTGGACAAAGGGCAGGTGGTGGCATCCGGGCCTACTGACCGCGTACTGACCGCTGAAAACATGGCCCGGGTATTCAAAGTGCCTGCACGTGTTAGACATGACGGTTTTGCCCGGACACTCCAGGTTACCTTTTCCAGCAAGGCCCTGGCCTCACTTGAAGGAGAAAAGCCATGCTGACTTTTTTGGGCGTGTTGTCCAGAATTTGCCTGTGCCTTGCCTGCCTGTCTGTACCTTGTACTGTTCCTGCTGCAACCACCACTGTTCCCGGACATACTGCCATCATGACCTCTGACAGGTTTCTGATAGACCAGTCCGGACGCAGGATACATATGGGCGGTCCCAAAAAGAGAATTATTTCATTGTACACCGCCCATACGGAAAACCTGTTCGCTCTGGGACTGAATCAGGCTGTAATCGGAGTGTCGGCTCATGATAATTTTCCCTCTGATGCCGCTAACCTGCCCGTTTTTTCAGCCCATGACGACCCGGAACGTTTGCTGGCCGCCAAACCAGACCTGGTACTGGTAAGGCCCATGCTGGACCGTGGCTATCCTGATTTTATCAGACGTCTTGAAATGAGTGGAATAATGGTTGTCAGCCTCCAGCCGCGCACAATCCAGGAAATGTTTACCTACTGGAAAATTCTGGGCGCTTTAACCGGCCGACAGCAACGCGCCGAAAGGATGATTTCAGCTTTCAATAAAGCGGTTGATTCTTTCAAAAAGATTACCATTGACCAAACTGAAAAGCCGAGGGTCTACTTCGAATCCATTCATTCCAAGATGAAAACTTTCGCTCCCCGATCAATGGCCATTTTCGTCCTGGAAGCCGCCGGTGGAATTAACGTGGCCGCTGATGCACCTGTTCGCCCCAACAATAACATATCCATTTACGGCAAAGAGCGTATCCTGTCCCATGCCGGACAAATCGACGTTTATATTGCCCAACAGGGTGCCATGAATCAAATCCACCTTGAAGATATCCTGAAAGAACCCGGCTTTGAAATAATTAAGGCTGTCTCCCGCAACAGGGTTTACCTTGTCAGCGAACAGATAGTCTCACGGCCCACCTGCCGCCTGCTGAACGGTATCAACCATATTGGTACACTGCTTTATCCAAGGGTTTTCAGGAGATATGGACCTAGCATCCTTGAACGTTTCATCGACCGTACACACCTTGACCCGGAATGGATAAAGCCTTGAGGAATTCTGAATTATGACCAAGGGTCTTGTAATAGCAGCCCCATGGAGCAGTTCTGGTAAAACCACCGTCAGTTTGGCGCTTATGGCCGCCCTGGTACGTCGTGGATTTACGGTCTCACCTTTCAAGATCGGACCCGATTTTATCGATACAGGGCACCAAGGATTGGTAAGCGGTCGCCCAAGCCGCAACCTCGACGGATGGATGCTGTCAAAAGATTACAATCAGAGCTGCTTCTGCACCCACGCCGCAGGCTCCCAAATAGCTGTGGTCGAAGGCGTTATGGGCCTTTTTGACAGCGCTGACGGCGCTTCAGAAGCAGGCTCCACTGCCCAAATTGCCAAGTGGCTGGATTTACCGGTAGTCCTGGTAGTTGATGCCTCCCATATGGCTCGAAGTGCGGCCGCTCTGGTCCATGGTTTTGCAACCTTCGACCCTGAACTTTGGCTGGCAGGAACAATATTCAACCGGGTCGGCAGCAAGGTCCACCGTCAACACCTCGAACGGGCCTTTGAAAGCACGGACCTGCCGCCCGTATTGGGATTTATTGCACGCAACGCCGAGCTGGCCATGAACGAACGTCATTTGGGACTTGTCACAGCCGAGGATGCTCCCCTTGATTTGGAAAAGCTTGACGTGATGGCCGATACCCTTGAAAAGGCCCTTGATCTTGATTTTCTGCTCAAAAAGTTACCCAGCCTGAATCTGGAGCAAAAACCTTTAATTGAAACGAGCACGGCAAGAATTCGCCTGGCAGTTGCCCGTGATAAGGCCTTTTGTTTTTATTACCAGGACAACCTGGATTTGCTGCGTCAATCCGGCGCCGAACTGATCTTTTTCTCTCCCATGCAAGATGGACACCTGCCAAATGGTATTCACGGAATTTACCTGGGTGGAGGTTACCCCGAGCTGCAGGCCGAAATTCTTTCCGCTAACAGAAGCATGCGTAGCCAGATCTGTAATGCCAGCCTCGACGGTATGCCAATCTACGGCGAATGCGGCGGCCTGATCTATCTTGGCCGCAGCCTTCAGGACCAGGAGGGGCGCCACTACTCGATGTGTGGCTGTCTGCCCATTGATTTCATGATGCAAAAGAGGTTAAGACGGCTTGGATACCGTCAGGTCACCCAAAATATGGCAACAATTCTTGGTCCGGCCGGTATGCAAAGCCGTGGTCACGAGTTTCACTATTCGCGGGTAATTAAAGCGGATCCTGAAATTCTACGACCTTACCTGGTCCATGACAAGTTAGGGCGACAATGTCCGGACGAAGGTTATTCAATCAGAAACACCCTGGGAAGCTATGTTCACATCCACTGGGGAAGTTGTCCGGAAGCAGCCGCCGGTTTTGTGGAAAGTTGCTGGAAATATAAACAAAAACTTGGGGAAAACCATGCTACCTGATTCCATTGAAAAGCGCAGTTTCCAAATCATTGATGCCGAGGCCGGAAATCACGGTTTTGACCAGCACAGTTGGAAAATCATTCGTCGGGTAATTCATACCACAGCCGATTTCCAATGGATGGAAATGATTCGTTTCCACCCTGCAGCTATAGAATCCGGAATCTCGGCAATTCGGTCCGG